>NZ_JBWGQH010000010.1:0-123858 GCF_056331925.1 Chloroflexus sp. | reverse complement strand
CTTGGCATCCGTTGTGCGGCGCGCGCTCTGACCAGCATCGCAGATGTCTCGCTGCGCTCGACATGACAGGGAGCGGGGGCGGGGCACGACACGCGCCACGTTCCATCCCAACGAGCCCCCTCTGTCATTGCGAGCACAGCGCGCAAGCTTGACATGTTGTGAGGTCCCTCTTTTTTAATTTGGGTGTCCTAACCTCATGTCTGAACCTCAGTCAATTGAGACCAAGCCACACTGCTCACTACGAGTTCCACGTCTTCCCAGGTCACTATATCTTGACAAAGCACGCGCTCTTAGGTAGGATGAATATGGAACCCATATCTGAATCTGCATAATTTCATCTCGTGCATGCCCAATAGCTTGTCAACACACCTGTTGCCTGATAGAGGCATTGTGTGTTGGCGATGCCCAATGTGCTAGTGAAGAGGCTGTCTGGTTTGCCTCATTTTTAAACGAGACAGCAAGGAGCTCTTGTGAAGATCGCCGGCAATTACACCTTTGCTGCCAGTCGTGAGGAAGTGTGGGCGGCGTTGAATGATCCAGAAGTCTTGGCCCGCACCATTCCCGGTTGCCAGCGCCTTGAGCAAGTTGGCGAAAATGAGTACGAAAGTACGCTAAAGATTGGCTTGCAAGCAGTACGCGGTGTGTACAGCGGGCGGGTCAAGATCGATAACATTAATCCGCCCGAATCGTATGATATTCATGTCGATGGCAAAGGAAATAACGGCTTTCTCAAGGGATCGGGTAGTATCCACCTCCGCGAAGAGAACGGTCACACGATCCTCGACTATGGTGGTGAAGCACACGTCGGTGGCACGATTGCAAGCGTTGGTCAGCGTTTGCTCGATGGCGCCGCTAAGACGTTAATCTCACAGAGTCTCAAAGCTTTAGCCACCCAGATTGAAGCACGCCGCAGCGGTACCGTCGCGCCCTCACCAGAAGCAACACCATCAGCGGCGGGAGAGCCGACATCGGCGGCTCCAGCCGAACCAACGTCGACTACGACGACTTCTGACACCACCGCTATCCCGTCACCAACGACAGAACCGACACAATCCGCTACGTCCAACTCCACAACAGAACAACCTGCATATCGACGAACGATCCACGTGCCTGCCGGCGAAGGGTTAAGTGAAGTCGATGTCGCACTCGGCGTGATTGAAGATTTCTTGAAGGAACGTCCGTGGGTGCCTTGGGTCATTATTGCGTTCTTGCTTGGGTATCTTCTCGGCCAGCGTCGCTAACCGACGCAGCCGCCGGTTGTCGTATATTCGGTTCGGTCAGCTTACGTCCATCATCTATCGCCCATCAGTAGTTCGCTTCGCAATCAACGAGGAGGTTGGAGAGTGACAACGATTACGGTCACAGTTAACGGCGTCCGCTACACCAGCGATGTTGAGCCCCGCCTACTGCTGGTTCACTACCTGCGCGAGCATCTTAACTTGACAGGAACCCATATCGGGTGTGACACCAGTCAGTGCGGTGCATGTGTCGTTCACGTCAACGGCGTCAGCGTTAAGTCGTGTACGATGCTCGCCGTCCAATGTGATGGAGCCGAGATTACCACCATCGAAGGATTGGCCTCAGATGGTCAGCTCCATCCGCTGCAAGAAGGTTTCTGGGAGAAACATGGTCTTCAGTGTGGTTTCTGCACCCCCGGCATGATCATGGCCGCCGCCGATCTGCTCAAGCGTAATCCCAACCCGACCGAAGACGAAATTCGCCACGGCCTCGAAGGCAATCTTTGCCGTTGCACCGGCTATGAGAACATCGTCCGCGCCGTGCGCTATGCTGCCGAGAAAATGGCAGCAACGCAGGCGGCTGATTAGTCCGTTCGAAAACCGTTCACACCGAACCTAGTGAGGAGTCAAGGATGACCGCTACTGAGATGAAGGAGCGACTAGTTGGACGGGCGCTAAAGCGCCGAGAAGATCCGAAGCTGATTACCGGACACGGCAATTATCTCGATGACATCAAGTTGCCGGGTATGCTCCATATCGCCTTGGTGCGTAGCCCCTACGCCCACGCCAAGATCGTCTCGATTGATGCGAGCAAGGCCCTGGCGATGCCCGGCGTGGTCGCCGTCTTTACCGGCAAAGATATGCTCGATATTAACCCGATGCCGGCAGCATGGCAGGCCGCCGGGGTGAAGAATTATCCCGTCCCCCCACGCGCGCTGGCCGTCGATAAAGTGGCCATGGTCGGCGATCCGGTGGCGATGGTCGTGGCCGAGAATCGCTATATCGCTCGCGATGCGGCTGATGCGGTTGAAGTAGAGTACGAGCCGCTACCGGCAGTGGTCGATGCCCGTAAAGCCGTCAAACCCGGCGCACCCCAAATCCACGAGGCGGCTCCGAACAATATCGTGTTTGAGTGGGAATGTGGTAATAAAGCAGCAGCCGATGCTGCTATTGCCAGCGCCGAAGTGGTGGTGAAAGAGGAGATTATAAACCAGCGCCTGATTCCTACGCCGATGGAGACGCGCGGCTCCATTGCCCGCTATGATGCAACGACCGGTGAATGGACGGTCTGGATGACCTCGCAGGCGCCCCACGTGCATCGCCTGCTCTTGACGGCTTTCGTCTTCGGTGTGCCAGAAACGAAGCTGCGCTGTATCGCCCCCAATGTCGGCGGCGGTTTCGGCCAGAAGATCTTCTGCTACAACGATATGGCCTTCACCATGTGGGCCGCGCGCAAGCTGGGCCGACCGGTGAAGTTTGTCGAAGACCGCTCCGAGAATTATAAGTACTCGACCCACGGGCGCGACCATATTACCGAGGCCGAACTGGCTGGTACTCGCGACGGGAAGATTACCGGTCTGCGCGTGAAGACGTGGGCGAATATCGGCGCGTATTTCTCGACTGTCGCAGCCGGCATCCCGACGACCCTCTACGGGCGCATTATCACCGGCGTCTACAAGATTCCGGCAGCTTATGTCCATGTTACCGGCGCCTATACCAACACCGCGATGGTTGATGCCTACCGCGGCGCTGGCCGCCCCGAAGCCAGCTATCTGATCGAGCGCATGGTAGATCGCTTTGCCGCTGAGATCGGGATGGATCCGGCGGAGGTGCGGCGCAAGAATTTCATCCAACCGGAAGACTTCCCCTACGATAACGGGTTGGGTCTGCTACCTTACGATAGCGGCAACTACGAGCCAGCCTTGAATAAGGCGCTCGAAATCGCCGGCTATGCCGAGTTCCGCAAGCAGCAAGCCGAACTGCGCCAGCAGGGCCGTTATCTCGGCATCGGCATCTCGTCGTATGTTGAGATTTGCGGCATCGCACCAAGCGCGTGGATGGGTGGTCAAGGCTGGGGTGCCGGCCTCTGGGAAAGCGCAAACGTGCGCGTTCACCTCACCGGTAAAGTGGTAGTGACAACCGGTTCGCTACCGCACGGACAAGGCCTCGAAACGACCTTTGCCCAGATTGTGGCCGACGAGCTGGGCGTTCCCTACGAAGATGTCGAGATTCAGTGGGGTGATACGCAGGGTACACCATTCGGTTACGGCACCTACGGCTCACGCTCGCTCGCCGTCGGTGGGGTAGCCATCAAGCGGAGCGTCGACAAGATTAAAGAGAAGGCGCGCAAGCTGGCCGCCCACCTGCTTGAGGCCAATGAAGCCGATATTGTCTTTGAGAATGGCCGGGCGTATGTCAAAGGCTCGCCCGATAAAGCGAAGACTATCGGTGAATTGGCTGCCGCCGCTGCCGTCGCGTATAACTTGCCGCCCGGTATGGAACCCTTCCTCGATGAGACGAGCTACTACGATCCGCCGAACTGCACCTTCCCATTCGGCACGCACGTTAGCATTGTCGAGGTCGATCCTGAAACCGGTCATGTCAAACTGTTGCGCTACATCGCCGTTGACGATTGCGGCAACCAGATCAACCCGCTGATCGTCGAGGGTCAGATCCACGGCGGCATTGCCCAAGGATTGGCGCAGGCTCTCTATGAGGGCGCCGTGTATAACGAAGATGGTCAGCTGTTGACCGGTACGTTGATGGACTATGCGGTACCGACGGCGGCGATGGTGCCCCATATCGAGACTGACCATACCATTACGCCGTCGCCAGTGAACCCGCTTGGCGTGAAGGGAGCCGGCGAGGCGGGCACGATTGCCTCGGCGCAATGTGTGATGAACGCGATCATCGACGCGCTCGCGCCATTCGGTGTCAAGCATTTACAGATGCCGGCTACGCCGGAGCGGATCTGGAAGGCGATTCACGGGAAGTAGCGGAGTTTTGAGAGCAGGCGCGGGTTTAGATTTGGCCGGCGCCTGCCACAATGGATAAGGGAGCAGCTATGATTCCAGCCCCATTCGATTATCATGCACCGGCAAGCCTTGCCGAGGCGCTCACTCTCTTGCAAAAATACGGTGATGACGCCAAGATTTTGGCCGGTGGTCATTCACTTCTACCGGCGATGAAGCTACGGCTCGCTTCGCCGAGTGTGTTGATCGACATCAACCGGGTGACGGAACTGCGCGGGATCAAGGTGAACGGGACGGTTGAGATCGGCGCAATGACGACATGGAGTGCAATCGAACACGATGCGGCATTGGCCAAGGCCTGCCCGGTTATGGCCGAAGCCGTAGCTCTGATCGGCGATATTCAGGTGCGTAACCGTGGTACCATCGGTGGTTCGCTCGCCCACGCCGATCCTGCTGCCGATATGCCGGCAGTCGTATTGGCTCTTGATGCGCACATCCACGTTGAAGGCCCGAACGGCCCACGTGCGATCGCCGCTGCCGATTTCTTTACCGACATGCTGAGTACAGCGCTTGAGCCGGGTGAGATCATCACCTCGATCACGTTCAACAGTCTTGGTCCTGGTGAGGGCGCAGCGTATGCCAAGTTCCCTCACCCCGCCAGCCGCTATGCGATTGTGGGCGCAGCAGCGTATGTCAAAATGGAAAACGGGCAAATTACGGCCTGCCGAGTCGCAATTACGGGCGCCGGTCCCAAAGCCGAACGCCAGACCGCGGTCGAGCAAGCGCTGATCGGCACTGACGGCAGCGCCGATGCGGTGGCCGCTGCCGCGGCCCATGCTGGCGAAGGCATGGATATGCTCGGCGACATCCACGCCAGCGAAGAGTACCGGCGAGCGATGTGTAAGGTGTACGCCAAACGCGCTCTGCTGAAGGCGATTGAGCGGGCCCGGTAGTCCGCTATATGTCGGTAGAGCAGTAAGGTAAAGGGCGGGGGTTGGTCAACCCGCCCTTTTTATGGCTGCGGTTCGTAACCGGTCGCATGTTGGTCAATCGAAAGCCAAACAGCACCAACATCGTGGTTTCCCCAGATCGCACTTGCCAGCAACACCGCACCCGATCCGCTTACTCCATTTCCTCCTCGCAAGCGTGCCACGATGGCAAAGCTAATTTCAACGTCCTTACCACGCATTTCCCTCGGCAATACAGGCGCTCGTATACGGTACACGTAGGAACGACAACCAAGCCCCCAACGTCCTCACAGCGTGCGTAACAGCGATACTCACCTAATGACTTTGAAATACACGATAGCTTTGTTGCCTGACTGCACACCCTCCATCGTAATGGCGTACAAGCCCGACGGGTTCGAGGAACTGCCCGTGATGCCAACGCGATAGCGACCTTCTGCATCAGCAATATCGTCACCAGTGTTCTCGATCGGAATCACCGCACCGGTTGCCAGATATGTCGCGTACAGCCCGACTCGTTCGCCCGGTGTGAAGCCGAACCCGAAAACTTCGAGAAAAAAGGGTTCGTTATTGATAACCCGAACACAGTCTGGTACAACACTACCATTCACCGATGGCGGAATGCCGCTACACGGATCGGCAGGTCTGGGCGTTGGTTGGGGTTGTGGTAGTGGTTGGGACCCAAACGCTTCACGACCGAGCAGACCAAGGAGTACAACATCTGGCCCGAGGTTGGTATGTAACTCGAGGCGAGACCGCTCGAACCACTGCGTCAATACTGTATCTCCAGAAGAGTTTGTTTCGACCCGTGCTTCAGTCAAGGGTAAACCGAACAGCGCCAAGCTCTCAGCTTCACTAAATCCACGTCTACCGTCAAAATCAAGCCCATGCGACTGCCAGTAACGTAAGAAAGCGTCGCAGACCAAATGTCGGGTTTGGGCAAAATAGCGGCAGCCAGCCTGTTGGGTCGTGGGGGCCTTTGGCTCATTCTGCCAAGGTGTACCGCGTCGCTGTAACAAATCATCACCCAACCGACCTAACAGCACATCGTAGGGACGCGCGTTCTCTAGGTGCAGCTCGAAGCGGTTACGCTCGAAGATTTGCACTAGCCGCACCTTGCCTTCCACCTCTTGCTGAAACGCAGGCGTGATCGGGAAGCCAAACACCGGCAAACCACCGTTCTGCCGCCAGTATTCAGCAAACCGGCCTTCGATGCAATCCGGCACTTCATTGAAGCAGATCCGGTTCTGTGCTTGCGCCGACTCTGCTGGTACAAGCGTTACCAACAGCGCTACCACCACGACTATTGTGCATCGGTACATCTGGTGTAACTTCATAGGAAATCTCCTTAATATTCACTGATTAAATACAGAAAGTAGAGATGATTAAAATTGTACAAATTACGATGTTAGTAAGCAATATTTAATTTAAAAATTTTACGTAAATAATATTTAACTGGATTATTTGTGAAATTAGTTATTTTAATTATTTATTAAATCATGCCACATCACGAAGTAAATCTATCAAGAGATTAATTCTTTAATATCATCACAAGATCACACATACGAACTCTATCCAAAACCCTTCGCGCCTTAGCGTTCACGACCTTTGCACCGCGGCGCCCTTTTGCCCTTTATGGGGGCACGGCGATGCCGTGCCCCTACGGGTGGCGCTCGTTGCGTTAACGGTCTTTGCACCCTTTTGCCCTTTGTGGGGGCACGGCGTACCGTGCTCCTACGGGTGGCGCTCGTTGCGTAAGCGCCCTTTGCGTCTCTGCGTTAGTTATAATTGGCATTTTCGATCACCAATTTCTTAACCACAATTTATCTAGTCAAAAGTTACCAATCCTCGCTACAACGATCACAAGAAATCGTTCACAAGCAATAGGCAAGGAAGCCAACGATGCTACCGAAACCCCCTGTCAACGAACGCGGTGAAGTTCAATTCCCCCTTTAATTCCTGATCGACACCGAATCGCATACGTGGTTTGCTAAACTGATCGTTTACGGCGAAACTCTCGTCGGCATCGGTCTTATCGTTGGTGGTCTGGTCGGATTTGCGGCCTTCTTCGGAGCACTAATGAACTTCAACTTTATGTTGGCTGGTACTGCAAGCACCAACCCGATTATGTTCACCCTCACCATCATTCTGATGCTGGGATGGAAGGTAGCCGGCTACTATGGGCTTGATTACTACCTACTGCCGCTCCTCGACACACCGTGGGGACGCAACAAACCGACACAGCCGGCACCAGCAGCCGTCTAACACAAGATGGTAATAATCGTAGATTGTAGAAAATCGGAGGGGCAGTGTACTACACTGCCCCTCTGCCATAACCCGACCACGCTCGATCCGCCGTCTCACCACTCACCGTCTACCCCAGCCGACTTTGCATCCGCGCCAACTCCTCTTCGACCACTTTGTCATCGAGCTTCTTAAACATTGGCTGCGGCTGACGTAGTACCTGCCCAACCGGTAACGCCGATGGCTCCCACCGACCAACCCACCGATCGTAGTCACCGGTCAAGACACGATGGGTACGCCCGTTTGCTTCGGTCACCTCGCGGAAGGTGAGTGGCCCGGCGATATAGCCATCATAACCGAGATACTCGTGCAAGCGCTGGCTCGAGAACGGCAAGAACGGCGTAAAGATGATCTTGAGCGTATCAACACATCGCAGCGCGACGTACCAGATCGTTGCCGCCCGCTCATGATTACTTTTGATCACCTTCCACGGCTCTTGCTCGCTCAGATAGATATTGACTTGCGCTGCCAATCGCATTGCCTCAGCCAAGGCAGCCTTGAACCGCGCTCCTGCCAACAATTCCCCTACCGTCTCGATACCACCGGTCACTTCAGCCAACACCTGCTCATCGACCGGAATGAGCGGGCCAGGCTGCGGCACCCGACCAAAGTTCTTGTAGACATTACTCAATGTGCGATTGACTAAATTGCCCCATGTTGCGACCAGTTCGTCGTTATTTCGCCGCACAAACTCAGCCCATGTAAAATCGGTATCTTGATTTTCTGGACCGGCAATAGTGAGAAAGTAGCGCAGTGCATCGGCATCGTAGCGGCTAAGAAAATCGTTGACATAGATCACAATCCCGCGCGAACTCGAAAACTTCTTTCCCTCCATCGTCAAAAACTCACTCGAGACGACGTTGTACGGTAATTGCAGTGGGATGCCATCGTACTTACCACCAGGGTCAGCTCCAAACTGGCCACCGGCTCCATAGCCGAGCAACATCGCCGGCCAGATGACGGTATGGAAAACAATGTTGTCTTTGCCCATGAAGTAAAAGTGACGCGCATCAGGATTCTGCCACCATTCACGCCATGCATCAGGCTGACCACTATTCTGCGCCCACTCGATACTGGCCGAGAGATAACCGATGACCGCATCAAACCAGACGTAGATTTTTTTGTCGTCGCGGTTGGTGTATTCCGGCAACGGAATTGGCACACCCCACTCTAGATCACGGGTAATCGCACGTGGTTTGAGATCTTTGAGAAAGTTGAGCGAAAAGTTGCGCACGTTGGGCCGCCAATGGTCTTGCCGGTTGATCCAGTCATGCAACTGTTTGGCAAACGCCGGTAGATCAAGGAAGAAGTGCTCGGTCGGCTTGAAGACCGGTGGCTGACCGTCAACTTTAGAGCGTGGATTGATCAAGTCGGTGGGATCAAGTTGGCTGCCGCAATTGTCACATTGATCGCCACGCGCTTCATCATACCCACAGATTGGACATGTTCCCTCGATGTAGCGATCAGGCAAGGTGCGCCCGGTCGTAGCCGAAAACGCGCCCAGCGTCTCTTTACGCAGAATATAGCCGCGTTCGTACAGAGTGCGGAAGATGTCTTGTGTCACCGCATAATGATTAGCCGTTGTCGTGCGGGTAAAGGTATCGTAGCTAAGGCCAAGGTTATACAGATCATCGCCGATAATCTTATTGTAGCGGTCGGCAATCGCTTGCGGCGTTGTCCCCTCTTTGTCGGCAACCAACGTGATCGGTGTCCCGTGCTCATCAGTACCGGATACCATCAGCACGCGATTCCCCCGCAAGCGATGATAACGGGCAAAAATATCCGCCGGTACTCCAAAACCGGCCACATGACCAATGTGGCGTGGACCGTTCGCATACGGCCATGCAACAGCAACCAGAATATGTTCAGGCATATCAATCCCTCAATTATTACTTCATCAATGATGTTCTACTCCTACGGAGACACTCTGCCGAATGCAGCACCGTCTGCACCGTGCACCTCCAATTGCACACTATATGAAGTAGATGGGGACATACATGATGGCGGTTAGACCGCCATAAAACCGCGTGCCGTTAGCCGAAGGCCACGCCAGTGGGCAGGTAAAAAGAGATACGTAATCACATTGGCCGAACTGGGTTTCATGCTTGCTCCGCACATACGATAGTGCTCATTTAGTATAACACAGACCCAGACTTCACGTGAATACGCAAATATAAGCCGTCTAGTTGCGCACAATGACGGATTCGCATATCATAAGCATCTGAAGCTGTTGTGAATCGGGGTTGTTCATGCAAACGATACTCAATCAGATCTCACCACCAATAGCAATCGGTCTCATCATTGTTGGCCTGATCATCATTTTGTTGGTTGTGATCCTCATTCGTCGACGGCGGGCTGCGCAACCGACTATACAGCTCCCCGAAGCTCCACCGGCGACACCGATTGACTACACAGCCGTCCCCCTTGAAGAACCGCAGAGTTGGCAAGATCGTCTGCGCAACCTATCACTAGCCGCCAAGATCCTGTTTATCCTTGTGCCTATTTTGCTCTGTATGAGCATTGGGGTATTGGTTTTAAGCCTAACCAACAGGAGCACGGCAGCACCACCTCCTACGCCCACACCATCACCAATCCCGATTAGCTTGACGATAGAAAATGCAACCGTTGCCAGTGCCGAACCGCCAACTATCTTCGTGCGTGTACGCACTACCGGCCTACCCGATGGTACCGAACTCGTCGTGACATTGTACGCCGATAATCAACCGATCAAATGGATCGATCCAGAAAAGACTATTCGTATTCGTAACAATCGTGGCGAAGTACGCGCCCCCAAGCTCGCCGACGGCGATCCCACCCCGGAAGGACCGCGCTACACTGTTGTCGTTAGCCTTCCTGACGACTCACTCAGCGCCAAAGCCGAATTGCAGATTCCGCCACGTTTCGCGGCTGCGTTCTACGGAACCGTGCCCGCAAATCCGACATCGCAACCGACAGCGACGAATACGCCGGTAGCTCAGGCTACTCCTGCGCCTACTCCCACTCCGACCATCGCACCAACACCCACTTTAGTCGCCGTCCAGCAAGTCGCTGTTACCAATGGCGGCAACGTGCGTAAATTACCCTTCACCGGTGTCTATAATGTGATCGGTGGCGTCAACGCCGGTGAACAGGTGCAAATCATTGCTCGCACACCCAACGCGCTCTGGTACTACGTGCGCACGGTGCGCGATGAAGTAGGCTGGGTAAGTGCCTCTTTGCTCGCAGTGACCGATCTGATCGCTGCTGAGACACCGGTTGCCAACATAGTGACGGTGTTTGTCAGCGGACCCGTCTATCTAGCGGCTGACCCGGCGAGTGCGCAAATCGATCGTGTTGAACGGAATGAAGTGGTCGAATTGCTGGAACGCACAGCCGACGGTATGTGGTATAAAGTGCTAAACGTGCGTGAGCGCGGGGGCTGGGTCCAGGCCAACCTGCTCGGTATTCCCGATGATGTAGCAGCCCAAGTACCGGTAGCACGATGACAACTATCGACGATACTCAACCGCTGATCGACCTGCCGCTGGTGTTTTTCGATGTCGAAACCACCGGTCTTGACGTACAAAACGGCCATCGTATCTGCGAGCTAGCCATGCTACGGCGTGAACACCGGCAGATCACCGATCAGATCAATACGTTGATCAATCCCGAACGTGAGCTTGATCCACAAGCAAGCCAAGTTAACGGGATTCGAGCTGAAGATCTGCAAAGCGCGCCGCGCTTCGTCGAGTTGGCCGTACAGGTCGTGCAACTAAGTCAACAGGCAGTACGGATCGCTCATAATTTACCATTTGATGAAAGCTTTCTCAATATGGAACTAGCTCGGGCCGGTTATCCACCGCTGACCGGACCCGCACTCGACACCCTCGAATTGGCCCGCCGCCTCGGTGTACGCCGTGGATCACTCAGCCTTGGCGCTCTCGCAACCTCGTTCGGTCTCCCGATACCTACCCACCGTGCAATGAATGATGTGCTGACGTTGCATGCCCTTTTCGACCGGTTGGTGGTGAAATTGGCCGATTACGGTGTCACGACACTCTATGATGCGCTACGTTTCAGTCGTGGCTTACTCCCCGGTCAACCCGAACCAGAAGCACCCCCACCACTTGCTGCCGCATTGGCAAGTGGTACGACATTACGCATTATCTACACCTCAAATAGTAACCCACAGCCAGTTGAACGCCGGATTCGCCCCATCGAATTGGTGATCGAGCCAAATGGCCTCAGCGTGCGGGCCTTTTGCTATCTGCGTAACGATATTCGCAATTTCCTCCTTGCCAAAATCAGTGCCTACCTTCCCGATTTTCCTGACGAATCAGCCGAAAGAGGGGGTTGACTCCGGTATCTAAAACGTGTATAGTAGCTTTAGTTACGTCTAATGGGGTGCCACGTCTGCGTCCCTCCATCGCAATGACAGCTTGGGGTTTGAGGGCTTTCTCTCAACCCCATCTCTTTGCCAAAGCAATTCGGAGAACGCGACGTGAAAGGCCCGGCGTTTTAGAGTAGTCGCTGCGGCCTTTCAACATTCCTAGCGGACGAAAGAAAGCATCAAGTGCAGCAGCCCGCCGTCGCTACGATGGCCCAGTGATGGTTGTCACCCGGTCTGACGCCATCAACAGAGTATTGGTTGAACGATGTTGAGCAAAGCTACACCGGAGTCAGAGGCGATGATCGAGCAACTGCTCGCCGCAGCACGGGTGCGCGGGTACATTACCCACGCCGACATTCTTGCTACCTTCCCTAATCCTGAGCACGACATTGCCGAGATCGATCAGTTGTACGCCATGCTGCAAGCTGAAGGCATTAGGGTTGTCGAGTCGAGTGATGAACTAGACGGTCCGACTGATTTTGAACCAGAAACCGATCACGATTTGACTGTCGATTTGCCCGATCTGGGAGAAATTGCGTTTGATGATCCGGTGCGTATGTATTTGCAAGAGATAGGGCAAGTTCCTCTATTGACTGCCGAGCAAGAGGTTGAATTAGCTAAAGCAATGGAGTCCGGCGCTATTGCCCGTCAACGTCTTGACCGTGAGGAGTACGCATCGGCACGTGAACGGTTTGAGTTGGAGCGCGCCGTCCAACAAGGTCAAGATGCCCGCCACCATCTGATTCAGGCTAATTTGCGATTGGTTGTGAGTATTGCGAAGAAATATACCTCTTATGGCCTGACCATGATGGATTTGGTGCAGGAAGGTAATATTGGCCTGATGCGAGCAGTTGAAAAGTTTGATTATAAGAAGGGCCATAAGTTCAGTACTTACGCAACGTGGTGGATCCGACAGGCCATTACCCGTGCCATTGCCGACCAGAGCCGCACGATCCGCTTGCCGGTTCATATGGGTGAAGCGATCAGCCAGGTGAAACGTACTTCCCATCGCCTCCAGCAGACGATGCAGCGTGAACCAACACCTGAAGAGATCGCCGATGCAATGGGCATTTCGGCGGGTAAAGTACGCCGCACGCTCGAGGCAAGCATGCACCCGCTCTCACTTGAGATGCCGGTCGGTCAAGAGGGCGAAGGGCGCATGGGTGATTTCATCGAGGATGATCGCATCTCGACCCCGGCAGAGGCCGCAGCAGCTTCATTGCTGCGCGAACAACTCGAAGAGGTGTTGATGAAATTGCCTGAGCGCGAACGGAAGATTATTCAATTGCGCTATGGCTTGAAGGATGGCCGCTACCGCACCCTCGAAGAGGTGGGGATTGAGTTTGGGATTACTCGCGAACGGATTCGCCAAATCGAAGCAGTCGCGCTGCGGAAGCTGCGTCATCCCCATTTGGGGAAGAAGCTGCGCGGTTATCTCGATTAGCTGCTACATCCGTTACCAGGGGCGGGATACGAACCCGCCCCTACTCTTCAAGCACCCCCTCAACCCGCTGTACCGTCCAGATTGGTAACGTAAACGAAAAACTACTCCCAACTCCAACCGTACTCTGCACCCAAATTCGACCTCCGTGCAATTCCACCAATAAACGGGTGATGTATAACCCTAGCCCAACCCCACTCTTTTGGCGAGTATTGCTGTTGTCCACGCGGTGAAACCGCTCAAACAGACGCGCCTGATCTTCCGGCCCGATCCCAATACCTTGGTCTTGCACCGTAATCAACATCCATTGACCAGGCGGATGACCGGCTGGCAGATCGCTCGCTTCGGCCTGGCGAACGGTTAACTGAATCTCGGTCCCTTCGGGACTGTACTTTATCGCGTTACTCAATAGATTGACAATAATCTGCTTGACTTTGTCGCGATCGGCGAAGACCGGTGGCAACGGTGTGCGCATATCGATCAGGAGCTTATGCTGTACGAGTTGCGTATGGAGCTGAAGGGTTAGCTCTTCGATGACCTGCCACAACCCCATCGCCCAGCGGTTGAGTTTGACAACACCGGCCTCCAATCGCGAGACATCAAGCAGATCTTTGACCATTTTATGCAAGCGATCGGCCTCGTTCGAGACTGTCAGAAGAAATTCGCGCTGACTCTCGCTATCCAAATCTTGCCGATTGATCAGAATCTCGGTATAACCGAGAATAGAGGTGAGCGGTGTACGTAATTCGTGCGAAACAATCCCGATAAACTCGTCTTTCAGGCGGTCAGACTCACGCTCACGGGTGCGATCACTCACCACCCACAGCCGCCCCGTCAGTTGGTGATGACTATCGCGCGTTGGTACCGAGAGCACGTGCAATTCTTGGTAGGGTTGGCGCAGTTGCAAATTGATTTCAAAGACTTGGTCGGGTGAACGCTGACCGAGATCGCAAAATTCGCTGAGCCGAAATGGATCGCTGAGTCGGGTCAGGAGATGCTCGACCAGATCGATCCCAACGTAAAACGACGATCGTTGCGGTTGTTCGGGTACACGCCATACCTGATACCACGCCGGATTGGCTCGGATCACTCGCCCATTCAGATCAAGCAGGGCTAATCCGATCGGCAAGCTACTAAATACCTGCCCCAAATGGTACGAGGTTTCATAGGCAACCTGGTACGCCATTGCCCGGGCCAATGGCAATCCGGCGCGCTCACGAAGGGCATCGATAAATGCCAACACCTCTTCGGTGAAGGTATTGGCCCGCCGACTGTGCAGGATGAGCACGGCCAGCACTCGCTCATCAGTACTAATCGGCGCAGCCAGCTCGGCAAGAAACGGCATTCCGTTGGGAAGGCCCGGTTCACGGCCGGCATCACGCACTAACAGCGGCCGACGTACCTGTACCGCTTGCCCGGCCAAACCGATGTCCCAGCCCCAACGTTGGCGTGGCATTTTCGGTAACGCTGCACCGGCTTGCTCGCTCGCATAGCCCTCGTACAGGTGTAACACCAGTTCGCGCCGTTCGTGATCAACCAACGCAATCGCACCGGCCTCCGCGCCGCTACCCTCCAACGCTCGTCGCAACACGATCCCTAACAACTCGTGGAGGTCGAGTGTCTGTTCGAGCTGGTCATTCAGTGCAATGATCTTTTGACGCAAGGAAGGGGTAAGGGTAATACCCAGTGGTGTTTCGCCGGCAAATCGCGGTGCCGGTAGCCGCGATGACTGTACTCCCTCTTGCGCAATTGCAGCCGCCAGCAACGGTTTTAACGACTCAACCAACTCGGTTGTGCGATGCGTAAAGGGACTCTGATCATCGCTACGCAGTTCAAACACGCCCCACAGTCGCCCTCCCCAAAAGATCGGCATGCCCAGATAGCTGGCCGAAATTAACGGTAATCCATCACCCGGTTGGTGTGGATCACCGAGCGCAATTGTTTTGATAATCAATTGCCCTCCCAACGCCACCGACCGAGTGAGCCGATCATCCCACGGGTAGGGGCTCGATTCGGGTGAATAGACCTGCTGACGGGTTGCTCCCGGTCGTGCCGATTGCAGCCAGCACGTAATGCGACCATCGCGGTAGCGGATTGCCAGCCGGAGTAGACCAAAGAGACGATGAAGACGCTGCACAAACGGCCGTTCCTCATGTAATACCCGCGAAACAGCCGCCAACAGACTTAACAAACTAGTTGTGGGATCATCGTTGTGCGTCATTTGCCGTTCATTGTAGTCAACCTATAATAGCTGTCAATTATCTCGTTACAGCTCTATGTTATGATATGCTATATCCATCGATTTACCGATGGAAGTAAAGGAGTGAGCAATGTTTACTGCGGTCGATCATATTGGACTGGTGGTAGCCGATCTGGAAGCGGCCATCGACTTTTATCGCACCGCCTTTGAGGTCACCGAATGGGAGCGCATCGAGCTGCCAGAGCGTCACGCTGCGATCGGTGTCGCTCGGTTTGGCGATACCCTGATCGAACTGATCACCCCAACCAGTGATCAGGCAAGTTTCGCTCGCTTCCTGCGCGAAAAGGGGCCGGGCATGCACCATATCGCTTACCGTGTTGATGATATTCATGCCGCACTCGCCACGCTGCAAGAGCGCGGCCTCCCCCTCATCGATCATGAGCCTCGCCCCGGCATTCACGATACACTTGTCGCATTTGTTCATCCCAAAGCCGGCGGGCAGGGAGTGCTTATCGAACTTGTGCAACACCGCACACCACATCACGCCTGATCGTTTGGTGTGCGGAGGGCGGTGCTCGTCACCGCCCATGCTAACCTTTACACCAATTTAACGAACCTATAACGACACTATGATAACGGGAGCAGAAGGTATGACAACCAACGACGCAGAAGATAGACGCCTGTTGGTAAGTATGAGTGTCGGACAAACAGCGTATGCCGTTTGGGCCAAACAGGCACGGCGTGAGCGCTTCTTCAACATTGCGCGCTTACTCGAAGCTTCAGCCGCAGTCAAGCGAGTGCGCGCCGAACAAGCAATGCGTCGCTTGGGAGAAGTGTCGCAGACGCAAACCAACATCAATCACGCACTTGCCGGTCTCGAACCAGAAGCGGTTGCGACCGGGCCGGTTACCGGAACAAGTGCTTTTCAACGCGCACTGCTCGAACGTGCAGCCAAAGCTCTTGCCGCCGGTCGTGATCTCACCTACCGTGAGCTGGGTGATCTGTTTGTGTGCAGTACCTGTGGTTACCTCGTTGAAGGTGAAGCACCACAGTTTTGCCCACAATGTGGAACGGTGCGCGAGGGCTTTCTCGATTTTCGGATTGTTGATGGGATGGGAACGTTTAGCTCGTACACCATTGTTCGCCGGCTAGAGCAGGGGCTGAAAACGGTACCGGCATTGGTTGAAGGATTGAGTGAAGATCAGTTAGCAATGCCTGTTAATGGGTTTCCAGCTTTCAAAGATCTGATCGGTCATCTCACCGATATGGATATTGTCTTTCGCGAGCGCGCATGGCTGATTCTCGAGACCGATCAACCTAAATTGTCGACGGCCCACCCCCCAACCTTGCGTCATGCGGTCAAGTATCGTACCGTCCCCATCGACGAACTACTCGAGCGGTACACTACTAGCCGTCAGCAAACACTAAACCTGTTACGCGGCCTAACCCAAGCGGCATGGCAGCGCATTGGTCACCACGAAATTTACGGGCCGGTCCCCCTTCTACACCAAGGAAACTGGGTGGTATCGCACGAACAGGGGCATCTGATCGAATTGGCGCAAATGCGACACAATATCTTGTATGGCAAAAACCACGCCCTTGATATTGTGCAGGAGCTATTGCATCCGTAATTGGGGGCGCACGGTGAGACAATCCTAACAAATCTGCTCAGCCGGGCAAGTGCAAAGAAATTGTGCGGTAGGATCGGTCAATCACTGTTCCCACCGCACAAACAATTAGTAGACGAATTACGGCAAATCCAAGCCGCTCAAGCTATCGTACAGGACATCGAGATTTTCAAGCGCTAAACCGGTCCCAATTGCCACACACGAAGCCGGCTGATCGGCAACATAGCAGGGCACGCCGGTCACTTGGGTCAGGAGATCATTGATCCGACGCAACATTGACCCACCACCGGTCATAACCATACCCTTATCGATAATATCTGAACTCAACTCAGGTGGCGTCTCGACCAAGACCGCCCGGACCGCGTTAATAATCGCTTCCAACGGCTCTTGAATGGCTTCGGTAATCTCGTTGCTATCCACCTGAATCGTGCGCGGTAGACCGGTCACCTGATCGCGTCCACGAACTTGCGTTACCAGTGGCTTATCGAGTGGCAACGCTGAGCCGATCTCAATCTTCACCGCTTCGGCCGTTCGCTCACCAATCAACACGTTGTATTTGCGCTTGATATACGCAGCAATCGCTTCATCAAACCGATTCCCGCCAACCCGCACCGATGTACTCACTACAATGTCGTTGAGTGAGATGACAGCCACCTCAGTGGTACCACCGCCAATATCAATCACCAGATTCCCCGATGGCTGGGCAATCGGGATATTCGCCCCAATCGCTGCTGCCAACGGCTCGCGGATGAGATAAGCCTTTCCGGCGCCGGCCTCCAGCGCCGCATAACGCACAGCGCGCATCTCAACACTCGTTACACCGGCGGGAATACAGATCATCACTTCGGGGCGCGAAAAGCGAAACCACCCAGCAGCGCGCCCGATAAAGTGGCGCAGCATCTCTTCGGTGACGACATAATCGGCGATCACGCCATTCCGCATTGGCCGCACCACTTCGATACTTTCCGGTTCACGGCCCAACATCGCCATCGCCTCGGCGCCAACCGCACGCACTCGCCCGTCGCGCGTACTGAGCGCCACTGCCGACGGCTCAGAGAGCACGATACCTTTACCTTTGACGTAGACTAAGACATTGGCAGTTCCCAAATCAATCCCGATTTTGCGGGCCATAGTCGTTCCTGTTACTTGCGTAGTGTATCTGAGCAGCAATGAGCTGCATCTTACATAATCGCGGCGTATTATAGCAAATGATGAGACAAAATGGCAATGAGCGAGTAGGTTACGACGAACAGCCAGGCTGCATGGTTCGGATGAGGATCGGTAACGAGCGGTAGCGCTTGGCAGAGAGTAACGGACGACTACCGGCACTCCATGAAAACACTTCCAAACCCATACAGAGAGGCGGGTCATAAACCCGCCTCTCCTCCTGATGATCATGATACACACGGTGCTACGACTGACGCCGCTTGAGCTTGTGCAACTGCGCGACACGCAACCGCACCATCTCCTTCCGCAGCTTCGCTTCGGCCAGCGCCATATCGCGCTCACTCTGGGCCTCACGTCGCCGGGCTTCAGCCTCAGCCCGCGCTTGTTCGGCCCGTGCTTCATCGATCTCATCGGCCCGCTCAACCGTATCGGCCAGAATCGTGACGCGGTGCGGCAGCACCTCCATAAACCCGCCCGACACGGCAAACGGCGTGCGCTCACCATTTTTTATAATATCGAGTTCACCCGGTTCGAGGATCGTCATCAGCGGAGCGTGGCGCGGGAGAATACCAACACGACCATCTTTCGTCGGCACGCTGATCATATCAACATCGTCCGACAAAATAACCCGCTCAGCAGTGACAATCTCTAGATGGATGGGCATGGATTGCTCCTTCTGCCTGCCACAGACTATCGCCGGTAGTGTAACCCAACGGCTATTACCGGCTCAAGCTTACTTCTGGCTCGCCTCATACGCGGCCAGGACATCGTCGAAATCACCTTGCATGTAGAAGAACGACTCGGGAATATGGTCACCTTCGCCGTTCAGCAAACGGGCAAAACTCTCAACCGTCTTCTTCACCGGCACATACTTACCGGGGCGACCGGTAAACTGCTGCGCCACGGTAAACGGCTGCGAGAAGAACAGCTCGATCTTACGTGCGCGCTGCACCGTCAGCTTATCTTCATCGCTCAGCTCTTCCATACCGAGAATGGCAATAATATCCTTGAGGTCTTTGTAGCGCTGCAAGACGCGCTTTACCTCTTGCGCCACCCGATAATGCTCCTCACCGACGATATTCGGGTCGAGAATACGCGATGTGGAAGCGAGTGGATCAACCGCCGGGAAGATTGCACGCTCGGCAATGCTGCGTTCGAGCGAGATGGTTGCGTCGAGGTGGCTAAACACCGTTGCCGGAGCAGGGTCAGTATAGTCATCAGCCGGCACGTACACGGCCTGCATTGATGTAATCGAACCGCGTTTGGTCGAGGTAATCCGCTCTTGCAACTCACCCATCTCGGTACCGAGGGTCGGCTGATACCCCACCTGCGACGGCATACGGCCCAGCAGCGAAGACACCTCAGAACCGGCCTGCACAAAACGGAAGATGTTATCAATAAAGAGCAGGATGTCGCGTCCTTGATCGCGGAAATACTCGGCCATGGTCAGCGCCGTCAGACCGACGCGCAGACGAGCACCGGGCGGCTCGTTCATCTGACCGAAGACCATAATCGTCTTGTCAAAGACGGTAGTATTCTCGTCAATGCGCGCCTCGCGCATTTCGTGGATCAAGTCATTCCCTTCGCGCGAGCGTTCACCGACACCGGCAAAGACCGAAAAGCCTGACTGCTCTTTCGCGATATTCGCAATCAGCTCCTGGATCACCACCGTCTTCCCGACGCCAGCGCCACCGAAGATAGCCGTCTTCCCACCACGGGTAAACGGTGCGATCAGATCGATCACCTTAATTCCGGTTTCAAAGATCTGGGCTTGGGTTGACTGCTCTTCAAAACTCGGTGGATCTCGGTGGATGGGGCGTCGTTCAACCTCTGGGCCAAGGGGTGGGCCACCATCAATCGGGTCACCCAACACATTAAACACCCGTCCCAGCGTTGCCGGCCCAACCGGCACGGCAATCGGGCGACCGGTATCGATCACCTCAAGCCCACGACGCAAGCCGTCGGTCGAACCCATCGCAACCGCCTTCACTACGCCATTACCGAGCTGCTGCTGTACCTCGCAGACCAGGCGGCCACCCTGTTCGAGCGGAATTTCGATAGCGTTATAAATCTCCGGCACCTGATCTTCCGGGAACTTGGCCCGGATGACCACGCCGATAATTTCTTGAATAACCCCCTTTGCCGGCATCGGCTCCTCCTCTAAGCATTAACTGACGAGAGCAGCGGCACCTGAAGCGATTTCGCTGACCTCTTTCGTAATCGCGGCCTGCCGCGCCTTATTGAACGAGAGTGTCAGATCACGCACGAGATCTTTGGCATTATTGGTTGCATTGCGCATTGCGACCATTCGTGCACTATGTTCACTGGCGATACTTTCGAGCACCGCCTGATAGATCTGCGTTTCGACGTAACGTGGCAGAATGCTGTTCAGTACATCTTCTTCGCTCGGCTCATAGGTATAATCGACATTAATGGTGGTAGAAATATCAGGGCTTTCCACCGGCAACAACTGCTTTATCGCCGGTCGCTGCACGAGCGTATTGATGAACTCGCTGTAGATAATGTACAGTTCATCGTACTTACCCGACTGGAAGCCACTGATCGCGCTGATCGCCACCCCGAGAATCGCCTCAAGCTTCGGTGCATCACCGAGGCGAATAGCCTCGCCCGCTGGCGCGAAGCCGGTGCGCAAGAAGAAGTCACGTCCCTTCCGACCAAACGTGTACACATCAACGGTGCGCCCCATCGCCCGTTGCTCGGTAATAAAACGCCCGGCACGGCGTAGTACATTCGCGACGAGGCTACCGCAGAGACCACGATCAGGCGTCACCACCAACAGCGCCACGCTCTTCACCGTCTCGCGTTTTTCGAGCAACGTACCACGGCGCGCCGCACCGACCACACGCGCAGTCAGATTGGCCATCACCTCTCGCATCCGGTCGGCATATGGCCGGGTTGCCAACACATTCCGTTGTGCGCGCCGCATCTTCGAGGCCGATACCATCTCCATCGCCCGGGTAATCTGAGCGACGTTCTTGACAGAGCGGATGCGGCGCTTAATCTCACGACTACTCGCCATAACGAACCCTTTGCAGTCAAGAGACCGGCGAGCGGGCGCACGGCCCGCCCACCGGAGATCTGCTAGCTATAGTTACTGGTCGCCTTAAACTCCTTAATCGCCGCCTCCAACGCCTCCTTAACCTCAGGCGTGGGGAACTTGCGATCAAGGCGATTGTCGTAGATCAGCTTCCGCACTTCTGGATGGGCGGTGCGCAGGAAGGCCAGAAAATCATCGCGCCACTTCGTGATCATTGCCACCGGCACATCGTCGAGGTAGTTGTTGGTAGCCGCGTACAACACGGCCACTTGATCTTCGACGGCCAACGGTTGGAACTGCGGCTGTTTGAGCAGCTCTTGCAGCCGTTGACCGCGCTCGATCTGAGCCTTCGTTGTGGCATCGAGATCACTGGCAAATTGGGCAAAAGCGGCGAGATCGCGGAACTGGGCCAGCTCACCCTTCAGCTTACCGGCGACAGCCCGCATCGCTCGCGTTTGCGCTGCACTACCGACGCGCGACACCGAAATACCGACATTGAGCGCCGGACGCTGACCGGCGTTAAACAAGTCAGCCTCCAGATAGATCTGACCATCGGTAATCGAAATAACGTTTGTCGGAATATAGGCCGAAACATCGTTAGCTTGCGTCTCGATCACGGGCAAAGCTGTCAGCGAACCACCACCGTATTCCTCGTTAAGACGGGCAGCACGTTCGAGCAAACGTGAATGCAGATAGAAGACATCACCGGGGTACGCCTCACGACCCGGCGGGCGGCGCAACAACAGTGATACTTGGCGATAAGCGACTGCGTGCTTGCTCAGGTCATCGTAGACGATCAAAGCGTCCTTGACCAATTTTCCGTTGAGCATCACGCCGTTTTCCATGATCTCTTCGCCCATCGCACAACCGGCATAAGGCGCAATATACTGGAGTGCAGCACTTTCCGATGCGGTAGCCGAAACTACGATGGTGTACTCCATTGCCCCGTACTTCTCGAGCGTACCGACCACCTGCGCCACCTGCGCCCGGCGCTGGCCGATGGCGACATAGATACACACCATGCCTTGACCTTTCTGGTTGATGATGGTATCAATCGCCACTGCCGTCTTACCGGTTTGGCGGTCACCGATGATCAACTCACGCTGACCACGACCGATCGGGATCAAGGCGTCAATCGCGATGATCCCGGTCTGCACCGGTGTATCGACCGACTTACGGGTAATCACACCGGGAGCGATACGCTCAATTGGGCGCATCTTTTCATACTGGATCGGCCCCTTGCCATCGATCGGCTGACCGAGCGGATTAACCACCCGGCCCAGCAGACCTTGACCAACGGGCACTGAGATTACGCGGCCAGTCGAGGTTACCAGATCCCCTTCCTCAATGGTTTCATCGTCACCGAGAATAATAGCAGCGACGCTATCCTGCTCGAGGTTCAGGGCAATACCATAAATCGATTCATTCCGGCCGGCCTTAGGCGGGAACTCAACGATCTCAGAGGCAACGACCTGATCAAGGCCGGACAGCCGCGCGACGCCGTCACCGACGGCAATCACCGTTCCGACATTGACCTGACGCGGCTGAAGGTCGACGCCGCTGATGATGCCCTGCTTCAGCCGGGCGATCAATTCTTCAGTAATCGTCGTCATGCTCTACTCCGTCGCGCTGGTTGCCGGCAACACCGGGCCAGCGAGTTGAAGGCTGAAAAATCAACTTGCCTGTAATGCACGCTGAATAGCGCTCAGGCGGGCACGCAGGCTATTATCGAGCACCTGATCGCCAACCCGAATAATCAAACCGCCGATCAGCGTTGGATCAACATGGTAGGTGACATGGACATCGCCGTAGCGCCGACGCAACTCACTCGTAATCCGTTCCTGCTGTTCGCTGCTCAGTTCAATCGCACTGGTTACACTGGCGTCGATCACACGACCACCGGTTTCCAGATAGGTCTGGAGCGCTTCGGCCACTGCATTCAACTCGCCGCTTAATCCCTCTTTTGCCATGGTCAGCAGGAAATTGCGCACCTGTGGCAAGAGATCGGCGGGGAGCACTGCCGCTGCATCGCTTGCCGGAAGACCGGCGATCCGCGGCGCAGCGGCTCGAATCTGCTCAGCAGCCGTACTTAGCAGAGCTTCCACCAATGGAGCGGCCAGCGCCCGTGCGTCAATGGTTGTTGCCATACTCTCCGTTCCTCACGCAGACTGGGGGCGCCAGTCGTGCAACGCTAGTTCCGGCGGTCGAGCGCCGCCAGCGACTCGGCAATCAACGCATCATGGCCGCGGGCCTGCAACTCGGCGCCGAGCACGCGACTCGCCGTCAACGTTACCAGATCGGCAATCTGGCTCTTAGCCTCGCTTAGCAAGCGAGCACGCTCTTGCTCAGCTTGCATGCGAGCCTCCTCTTTCAAGCGTTCGGCCTCACGACGCGCCTGCGCAATGATCTCAGCTTCCTGCTGCTTCGCCCGCTCTTGTGCTTGCGCCACGATCTTGGCTGCCTCCTGACGCGCTTTAGCCAGTTCAGCCTCGTAATCGCGCTTGGCGTTTGCCAACTGCTCGCGCACCTTTTCTGCATCTCGTACACTCTCTTCAATGCGCTTGGTACGCTCGTTGAGCAAATTCATCACCGGTCGATACAGCAGCGCGCGCAGAATGAAGATAAGCAGTAGAAAGTTGACCAGTTGCGCGAGAAATAGGTTTAGGTTAATGCCTAATGCTTCCACCCTTTTCGCCTCCCGTAACGTGTCATGATTCTACTGCAACACGCCGAAACCGATCAAGAATGCAATCACCAGACCGAAGATGGCAAGCGCTTCGGTAAAGGCAATACCGATAAACATGTAGGTCACCACACGATTTTCAATTTCAGGATTGCGGCCGATCGCCTGCACCGCACCCGAAACAATGATCCCAATGCCGACACCCGGCCCAATGGCGCCCAAACCAACAGCGAGCGCGGTTGCGACGAGATTCAAACCCTCCATGATTGAAATGCCTCCTTAAAAGCAGACTCTGCAACGATCCCTTATTACAACAACACGGTACAAACCGCATGAACCCAAACTTAATGTGCGTGCTCCTCGTCGTGGCCGGTCACGGCAATATTAAGGAAGGCGTAGGTCAGTAGCGCAAAGATAACCGCCTGGATAAACCCGACAAACACCTCAAAGCCGTAGAACGGCAACGGTAACAGTAACGGCAAGAGGAACGCCATGACTACCAACAACACTTCGCCGGCAAAGATGTTACCAAAAAGACGGAAGGCCAGCGCGAAGGGCTTCACCAGTTCGGAGATGAACTCGATGATGCCGACAAACGACATGATACCGTTGAGATTGAAGAACTTCTTCAGATAGCCTGGACCAAGTGCTCGGAAACCCCAATACTCGATAAAGACGAACGAAATGGCCGCAATCGCGAAGGTAAAGTTCAGATCGGCAGCCGGCGCGCGGAAGAGCGGTACCAGCTTCTTACCCTGTGCAGCGCAGGTGTCATGCACCTCTTCACTTTCAGCGGCAAGCACATTTGCCGGGCCGATCAACGCCAATCGCTGTTCGACTACGCCATGCATATCTTTCTTTTCATGGCAGACACCGATTGAACCAACCCCTGGCAAGAGACCAAACCAGTTACCTAGCAGCACAAACAGGAAGATCGTTGCAACCAGCGGAAAAGCGGTTGCCACGTACTTCGCGTTCATGTTGCGGAACAGGTTGTAGAGTGCATCAAGGGCAAACTCCATCACGTTCTGCAAACCACGTGGCACCATCTGCAGGTTGCGCGTTGCCGCAAAGGCTAAAGCAATCAGCAGAATGTCAACGATAATGGTAACAACGAACGAGTTGGTAATGGGGAAACCAGGAATGCCATCGAAAATAACTTCGGCGGCAACTTCGACGTGAGGTGGACCGGTGTAGAGGAAAAAGCGACTGACAATAGAGATAACAAGTGCCCCTGCGATAATCAGAATAGTTCGAGTCCGCGTTGACAACGCCTACCTCCTACTCGACAACGTCGGGCATCACTCAGCGTCTTGCCATCGTGTACGCTGCCGCCCTAAACACGAACGATCACTTTTTTGTTCAGTCTTTCACAATCAGTATAACGCACTTCGCAACATTTCGCAACCAACCGCTCGGCTGAGGTTGCGTGTAGATAGGTTTTGCAAAGCCGCCGCGAGTATACCATAGCTGCGCAGGATGGGCAAACAGTGGTAGCGACGGTTGTCGTCAGGAATCAACGGGCACACGAAGAGTGAAGTGTGGTAGCATCGGAGGTTAGGAGGTATCGCGGAGGCACAGGGAATGGTTCGGATATCACGAGCGACATCGGGTAGAGGCATAAGACTCTATGCCCCTACGACGACTTCGCTAACACCTCGCGTAATTCACGGATAGCGCGTTTAGCATTCACCCACACCGCACCGATTTTCGAACTTGCCACCCGCTTATTGAAGACCAAAACCAGCAAGAAGCGCTGAGCAACATCGAAGCAGTACAGATCGATATTCACACCTTCATGAATATAGACACTGGTTGCGTCTTCCTCACGCAACTGGCGCGCAACCTCACCGGTCGTTGAGAAACCGGTCGACAGGAGAGGCAAAACCACCATTAACGGCAAGTTGCCTTTATCGCCAGTTTCGACCAAAATCATCCCGGCGCGGTCGGTCAGCATAATACTCTGCGTACCGAGATCTTGGCCCAATTGACCCATAATACTGCGGATTGCCGCAATATTTTGCTCAGTCACGATAAGGTTACGACCGTCACTCCGCCAACCGATAGGCGGTTCGGTAGCCGATGACGATGACCCAGCACGGCGCTCGGCTGCCGCCCGTGAACGAGCAGCCAAACTGCTTCTGGCAGTAGATACCTCTCGCTCGGCAGCTTCCCGTTCGGCGGCTTCCCGCGCAGCACGTTCCGCTGCTTCTCGCTCGGCACGTGAGGGTAAGACGATGCGCGCCGGCGTAAAACCACGCCGAGCAGTAGGCTCAGACGCCGGTGAAGTTTCTTTGGCGACCGGTGATGGTTCACGGTGAGAGGTTTCTTTGGCAGCCGGTGGTTCACGGAGTGTCGATTCGCGCAGGTCCGATTTGGTTGACGGAGCAGGTGGTTCACGGCGCATCGGCTCGCTCGCGACGGGAGCAGGCGACGGAGTTGGTGATGTCGACTCATGATGGATAGCCTGAAGCGCGGTGCTCACGGCGGCGCGCACTGCATCGAGGCTGACATCACCACTTAGCACGGTACTAACCCCGGCCGCCTTGGCACGGGCACGGTCGGCAGCAGTAATGCCGGACCCCCACAGTACCACCCGTGTATTCGGATCGAAGTTCGGCACAATCTCGGCCAGATCGAGACCACTCATCTCGTCGAGTTCTAGTTCGCTGAGCACGAGATCGGGTGGTTCGGTACTAATTGACCAGAGAGCTTCATTGGCCGAATCGAAGATTTGCACAGTAGCGTCGCCGGCCAACGCCTCAGGAAGACTGCGTAATATCGGATTAGCACGGGCGACCACGACAATGCGATATGTCATTGGATTCTCTCGCAATTGTGCTTAAACGATCTCATTTACTACTGCTCACTAGTATACTCGAAGTCGCTACGATTTGCAGTAGTGATTCTGATCCACACCGGTTTAGTTATGCAATCACTTCGACACAACTGCGCGGCAACCAGATCGACTCACCGGTTTCGAGGAGCACTTCGACGGCAGCAGTACGCACACCAGAAGGTAGCCGTTGAGGGAACACCGGCAAGCTACGGATCTGACCGAGATGACCGAGGTGGTCGTGGCTGAGGAGACGCACACGCGCACCAACACGCAGTGGTGGACGCGGCGGATCGAGTGCAGTACTGCTACTCCTTGACAGCGGGATGATCATACGTGGTCGGCGATGTGGCCGGCGCAAATCGGTGCTACTCTCGATGAAGACTTCGCGTCGATCATGCGTAGCGAGTAGTTCAAACAATGGCGCAGCCATCGGAGCATTGCCAATCCCTTCGGTAATGACGATAGTCAGCGGTGATTCGATCAAACCAGACCACTGCCAATTGCGCACACCGATTGTCCACGGCAACCGTTTTGACAATCGAAAAAAGTCCCGTAACTCGCTCTCGGCAATGCTACCGACGATCACACCACGCACCTGATGCTCAACTGCTTTGCGTAACGCAGCAGCACTGATCCCACTACCACCAATAACCACCGCATACATGCTTTGCGCATCGATCATCGCTTCGGTGATCGGCTCAGCGGGATCGAGAGTGAGCAAGCGAGTAACTCCATTACAATCGGGACCAAAACTACCAACGCCGTACAATTGTGCAGCGGGAGTTTCGATCACAACCTGTTGATTATTGACGATCTCCATGACAATCCCACGGATGCCGGCGGTAAGAGTGATCTGACGAGGTTCCGGTACAACAAACGCATAGCCGGTAGTTGCATCAACCATCGTTAAGGTACCTTTGACAGGACTAAGCACACGCCGACCGGTTAAACCACGCCGACGGGCTATTACCGCACCGGCATTGATCGGTTGCCCGATCGGGGCCACGACGGCACGCGCTGCCTGCACCGGTGGCAAACCGAGTTCACGAGCGAGATTAATAAGATATGGTTGCGGCTGACTTAGACCGCGGGCAATAACGTCATCGGGTTCGACCCGACCGCCTTGCCGAACCAATATGTCTCCGGGTTGGGGCAGACAACGTTCTAGGCGAGCGACAGAGCTTGTGACAAGGGGTGGCACACCATCTGGTACATACAGCATAGTGATATCCGTTTACGCTGTGTTACTGGTGCCATTATAGCACGTGCTAGTAGATAACCGGCATTTTCCTGCAGATAGCTGTTAATACACCCGCACCGGGACTCCCAGATCGGCCCACGTATACAACCACTGCGCATCATCGATCCGTAAGTTGATGCAGCCATGCGATATACGCACGCCGGTTCCGTGCGCATTGTGCCAGTACGTACCGTGGAGGGCGACCCCACCAACCACATACTGCACCCACGGAATGTTCGGCACATACCAACACTCACCACCGAGACAATCGGCCATCGTTTGTTCGGGCAAGCGATAGTAGATCGCAAACTCACCTCGTGGTGTATTGAAGCCATCACGACCGGTCGCGACCGGTGCGGTAAAGACGAGGAGGTCATCCTCGTAGGCAAAGAGACGCTGACGGGTCAAATCAACTTCGATCCACCGGTGCCACAGCGCCGGGCTCCAATCGGGTGCGCCGGGCAAGCGGGCAACCGGCGCCGTACTGAGGCCAAGCTGTGCCGCCACGCGCCGACCAAGATCATCGATCTGAACTTCGTCAAGGGTATCGAGATCGAATCCGTAGATAAGCTGCTGCTGACGGAGAAACGGTGAGAGCGCTTCCGGCCGGTACCGCAACCAGGCTCGCTCAAAGTATTGGGTCAGGACACCGTTATCATAGAAAGCGTCGCTAATCGGGAAGCCAAATACCGGTAAACCACCATGACGCTCCCAGAATTCTAGAAACTCGCCACTCACCCAATACCCGGTTTCGGCAAAGAATGCACCGTCACCGGCAGATGCGGGCGGCATCACCAGTCCCTGCGGGTCGAACCATTCCCGTCCGAGCAGGCCTAATTGCACTTGCTGTGGCGTTCCGGCATATTCAGGATGGTACTCAAACCTAGCTCGCTCGAAATATTGCACAATACGACCATCAACCACTAATTCTTCAGTAATCGGCATGCCAAAGGTGTGAAGCTGACCATTGGCACGCCAAAAATCGAGAAAACCGACCCGATTGGAAAGATGATGGCCGGTTGCCGGGAAGTAGACGGTACGCACAACCGGTAAACGACTGCGAGCGGCTGTGGGATGTGCAGTAACCGGATGAAACCAGTACAACCATCCGAGAACGCTTATTGCAAGGATGCTCAGCGTGGTCGTTATGTGACGATGATGGGTTGTCGGTAGGATAGTGTATGACATTGTAGGACGATAACAACGGAAATACCTTATTCTATTATTATAGCAGTTCCATTACTACATCAACATATCAACCGTATTACTTTCAGCTTGTTGCAGAGAAGAGAAATCTTTAGCTATACTACGATAAGTAACGGAAGTACGGCGAGCGTCATATGGCAGATCTGTTTACCCCGATCCAAGTGGCAGGCCGGCAAATAGCTAATCGAATCGTGATGGCGCCGGCGCCGAGTGGTCTCGCCGGGACCGACGGATTTTGCCATGGAGCGCTCACCAGTTTCTACGAGCGACGGGCACAAGCCGGTGTTGGTTTGATTATCGGCGAACCAATGTTTATCTATGCGCCACCCACTCTGGTCGCACATCTTGGGATATGGCACGATTGCTTTCTGCCGGGTCTCCGACGATTAGTAGCAGCAGCCCATGCATTTGGGAGTCGAATTGCCTTCTTGCTCGAGGCGCCAGCCATCGCCCAAATACCTACCACGCTGATTGATGATTACGTCCAGGCGACGTGGCGTGCATTGGCCGCCGGGGCAGACGGCGTCTTCATCTCCATTGCCGATGATGGTATGCTGGCACGACTCGTCTCACCAAGCCGTGCCACCGACAATGGGGTAGAACCGGTGATGAACGAACGGATTCTGCCGGTATTGACCATTCTGGAGCAGATGCGCCACCTCTTCGGTCGTCGATTGTGGATCGGGCTACGTATGCCGGCGGCTGAGTTGATTCCCAACGGTCTCAGCCATCAAGATGCACGGCTCATTGCCCGGCGGGCCGTGGCTGCCGGAGTGCAACTGCTTGATGTCACATTGACGCGCTATACTGCCGACGTCGCCCGTTTTCCAGGCTGGACACTGCCATTGGTAGCCGGGATACGCCGGATCGCCAGTGAAGCAGTCGTGATCGGGTCTGGGCAATTGAGCGATCCATGGTTGGCCGACGCTGCCATCCGAGACGGCAGCGTCGATTTGGTCATGCTGTGTACTGCTCTCCGCTATGTACCCGAATGGCCAAAACTAGCAAAGCGCCTGTTGCTACCGGTTAGCGCAAGATAACCAACAGCACCCCCGCGGCCACGGCAGAACCGATCACCCCGGCAACATTCGGGCACATCGCCTGCCAGATCAAGTAATTCTGGTGATCTTCTGCTTGAGCGAGACTATGGGCGACGCGAGCAGACATTGGGACTGCCGACACCCCAGCTGCACCGATCAGTGGGTTGATCTTATTCTTCGTGAAAAGATTGTAGAACTTGGCAAACAACACGCCACCGGCAGTCGAGATGGCAAAGGCACACGCACCGAGTGCGAAAATAGCAATTGAGCGCGGAGATAGAAAATTACTGGCCTGAGTGCTGGCACCAACGGTCAGACCGAGCATAATCGTTACGCTGTCGATCAAGGCGCTACGCGCAGTCTTGGCTAATCGCTCGGTGACGCCACTCTCTTTAAGTAAGTTGCCGAAGAAGAGCATTCCTAGCAACGGTAGCGTATCAGGGACAATCAGGACACAGACGATCAACCCGATAATGGGGAAGAGGATGCGCTGGGTACGGTTGACTTCCGGCGGTGGCGGCATACGAATGAGGCGTTCTTCGCGGGTGGTGAGCAGCCGCATAATCGGTGGCTGAATGACCGGTACCAATGCCATGTACGAATAGGCCGAGACGGCAATTGCGCCGAGCAGATCGGGAGCAAGTCGCGACGCAATGAAGATCGCCGTTGGGCCATCAGCGCCACCAATAATCCCGATTGCTGCTGCAGCTCGTAAGAGGCGCAGTGGATCGTCACCGGTGAGATCAAGGAAGGGGAGGCGTGAACCGAGGAAGATCGCCATCAGGAGGGTGAAAAAGATGCCGAGTTGCGCAGCAGCACCGAGCAAGATGAGCCGAGGCTGCGCAATTAGGGCCGAAAAGTCGGTCATTGCACCAATGCCGAGAAAGATCAGCGGCGGGAAGATACCGGTAATCACGCCGAAGTAGATATAGCTTAGCACACTCCCTTGATCGTAGACTCCCTGCCCCATTCCCGGCTCGAACGGCATATTGCCAAGGATAATGCCAAACCCGATTGGTACCAGCAACAATGGCTCGAAACCACGGGCAATCGCCAGATAGACAAACACACAGCCAACCACGATCATCAGTAGGTTACCCCATGCCAGATGGGCTAACCCACTTGCCTCAAAGAAGCCAATGAGCCATTCCATCAGGCAAACTCCAGTAATGGTTGACCTTGCCGCACCGAATCACCAACCTTGACATTGATAGCGCGAATCGTTCCGGCAACCGGCGAACTCACATTGGAGTTCATCTTCATCGCTTCGATCACAACGAGGGGATCATTCTCCTTCACCTGATCACCGACATTGACCTTAATTTCGGCGACAATGCCGGCAATCGGCGACACGAGTACCCCTGGCCCACTCTGATGGGTGTTCGGTGTTGTGGTTGATGACAATGATGCAGCAGCCGGTGCAGCCGATTTGGCCGGTGGCGGCGCTGCAAAGCTCGTTGGTGCAGCGACAACCGCCTCATCGTCATCGGACAACACCTCAACTTCGACCTCGTAGACAATTCCGTTGACGGTAATCCGTAAGCGTTTCATACGAACTCCACACTGTATCTGATAGCGGTCAGCGCGCGTCGAGCGGTAGCCACTTCAATCGAACCTAACGACGCAGTTGACGAGCAGCCATCACACTTACCCGGCCTAAACGTGCCCACATCCCCAACGTTTGGCGATAATAACGCACCCGCACTATCCGCACCGGCTGACCGAGTGTAGCAAAGGCTGCTGCCGCCAAGACGGCCACCAATTGGGGATCGAGCCGGTCGGCAGGTGTAGGCGTAGGTGATGGTGAGGAAACAACCGGCTGCAATACCTCGGACCGGCGGCGGAACAGATGCTGGCTAGCGCGCAAAGCACTCAGCGCAAATGCGACAATCGTCAGTACGACGAAAACAACACCTATCCCCGTCAGAGCGATCTGCACACCGACAATGAGTGGGTCGGCCGTCAGGTCAATCATACGATCTCACTCCCATAGCAACTATCACAACGGCACCAAGCCATGCTTCTTCTGGGGACGAAATTCACGTTTGGTGCGGAGCGAAGCCAACGCAAGACTCAGATAGCGACGGGTTTCACTCGGTGCGATAATACTGTCGATCAAGTTACGTGCCGCACCAACGTAAGGTGAAGCGAACTCGGCACGATAGAGACGAACAAACTCAGCACGGGCGGCTGCCGGGTCTTCTGCCTGCTTAATCTGTTCACGATAGATAATATTGACCGCGCCTTCCGGCCCCATCACTGCAATCTCACTACTCGGCCAAGCCGCGACGCGGTCTGCTCCGAGGTCTTTGCCACACATCGCCAGATACGCGCCACCGTAAGCTTTACGCAAAATCACCGTAATCTTGGGTGTTGTTGCTGCCGAATAGGCAAACAACATCTTGGCACCGTGGCGAATAATGCCACCACGTTCTTGAGCAACACCGGGCAAGAAACCGGGAACATCGACGAAGGTAATCAGTGGTATGTTGAACGCATTGCAGAAACGCACGAAGCGAGCAATTTTGTCAGAGGCATCGATATCGAGCACGCCGGCCATCACCATCGGCTGGTTAGCGACAATTCCCACCGTACTGCCATCGATGCGGGCAAAGCCGATCACAGCGTTGTCGGCGAATCCACGCTGCACTTCCATAAAATCGCCATCGTCGACCAGTCGCTTGATAATGGGGATCACATCATACGGTTCACGTGGGTCGTCCGGGATGATCGTATCAAGCACCGGATCGGAAAAGATACGTAACTCGCCATTACCCCGATCAGGCGGATCTTCGAGATTATTTGACGGCAAAAAGCTCAGCAACCGCTTACAGATAGCAATCGCCTCGTAATCATTCTCGGCGATAAAGTGTGCGACACCGCTGCGAACTTGGGCGTCCGGTCCACCCAACTCCTCACCGGTCACATACTCACCGGTAACTTGCTTGAGCACTTCGGGGCCGGTGATAAACATCTCGCTCCCACGCACCATAATGATGAAATCCATCAGTGCCGGCGAGTAAGCGGCACCGCCGGCGCAAGGACCGGCGATAATCGCGATCTGAGGTACGACACCAGACAGCAGCACATTGCGGTAGAAGATGCGCCCATAGCCGCTCAGTGCATCGATACCCTCTTGTATCCGCGCTCCACCGCTATCGTTAATGGTGATAAACGGTGAACCACATTTAAGGGCAAGATCCATGGTTTGACAAATCTTATCGGCGTGCATCTCACCTACCGAGCCACCGGCGACGGTAAAATCTTGGGCGGCGACAAACACTTGCCGGCCATCGACACTACCACAGCCGGTAATCACCCCCTCACCGGGCATTTCTTTATCTGCCATGCCGAAGGCAGTACAGCGATGGCGGGCAAAGAGGTAGAGCTCCTGAAACGTATCGTGATCGATCAGTATGTGCAATCGTTCGCGGGCAGTCAATTTGCCGGCTTGATGCTGGCGAGCGATCCGTTCAGGCCCACCGCCCTGCTCAAGCCGGTGGCGATATTGACGTAGGGCTGCGAGCCGGGCGTGCATCGTCATAGGTGTATGTTCTGCCGTCTGTTCGTGCTGGGTCATAACGACATGCCTCCTTGGTGGATGAATGGACATACGCGTTCACATTGCTACGTGAAAGCGTTGGTAGCAGGGATGATGGTAGGATTAGGTCGATGATGCTCGCAGCCAGTATAGCACGCGCAATAGTTGCGAGTGGTAAGATAGAGTCGTTGTTTGGCAACCGCAGATTGCGCTTTTAAGGAAAAGGTAAACAAATGACAACCATCACCAACGCCTCCTTCCTCTCCCGACCATGGCCGGTGATCACGATACTCGCATTAGCCGTCCTGTTTGTGAAAAGCACGTGGTTTTCCGCTTCGGCAGTAGTGCCGGCCCTAACTACCGAATGGGGATTGGACGACACAAGCCGAGCGTGGCTCACAATGTCCGTACAACTGGGTTTTGCGTGTGGCGCCTTTGTTTCAGCCGTGTTGGGGTTAGCCGACCGCTGGCCGAGTCACCGACTCTTTGCCGGCTCGGCGTGGGCAGCGGCGCTGTGTACTATTCTGATCGGACTCGTTGCCAATGGACCAGCACCGGCAGTGATCTTGCGTGTGCTCACCGGTATGGCACTGGCCGGTGTTTACCCTGTGGGGATGAAGATAATGGCAACGTGGACGAACCGTGAGCGGGGATTAGCAATCGGCATGTTGGTTGGAGCATTGACGTTAGGTTCGGCCTCGCCACACTTACTCAACGTGATAGGAGGGATTGGCGACTGGCAACGTACACTGCTTTTGGCCGGCGGGATAGCAGCGGTGGGCGGCGCTATCGTGGCCGTTGCGATACGTGAAGGCCCACTACAAACCGCTGCACCGCGCTTTCATTGGCGGCACGTAACTGCTATCTTGCGTGAACGACCGATTCTTTTGGCTAATCTCGGCTACCTCGGTCATATGTGGAAACTGTACGCCGCATGGACATGGTTACCACTCTTTTTACTGGCTAGTTTTGAAGCACGCGGGATAGCAGCGTATTGGGCCGGCTTGGTTGCCTTCGCTGCAATTGGTATTGGTGGAATTGGCTGTATCGTCGCCGGTGCACTCGCTGATTGGCTGGGACGCACAACCATTACGATTGCGTCTATGGCCATTAGTAGTGGATGCGCGCTCGTGATCGGAATGACGTTCGGTGGTAACCCGTGGCTGACGACCGGGATAGCACTTTTGTGGGGCCTGACCATCATCGCCGACTCGGCTCAATTTTCAACTGCCATCAGTGAACTTGCTCCGCCAGGTCTCATCGGCACTGCATTAGCCCTCCAGACGAGTTTAGGCTTTTTGCTCACCCTGATTACCATTTGGCTGATCCCACCGCTGGTGGCGCTGGTAGGGTGGCACTGGGCGTTTTCCATCTTGGCGATTGGGCCGGTGATTGGGATGTGGGCGATGATGACGCTCCGACGTTCACCGGCTGCAGCACGACTGGCAGGCGGGCGGAGGTGATGGATACTGCCAGAACCGCTAGCGCCAGTTCTGGCATTTGCTCCGCAGCACGACTGGCAGGCGGGCGGAGGTGATGGATACCATCACCAGGCACGGCGCGGACGGAACTGTATCACGTCAAGGCACAATACCGTTGGGCACAGTATCGTTGATACGGGTGTTTGACGATTGGGACGAACAGCCTATTTCTGTTGATAGGTAATGAGCACGCAATGGAGCGCGCCGTATCTGATTCGCAGGGTGTATCGGGACGCACAGCCTATTTCTGTTGATTAGGTAATGAGCACGTACAGGAGCGACAAGCCGCCAGGTCGTTCGCACTGGAGGATGAGCAGACTGAGCAGGTGAGCTAAAACGGATCGCTTCTCACCCTCATCCTAAGTTCACCGATTGAGTCGCTTGCGAATCGATGACACACGGTGTGCTTACCGTTATAGCAGTATTGTCATCACATACCACACATACCACACCGTAACCCGACTCGGCAGAAAGATACATCATATTCGCTCGGAGTCGAGGTGACCACAAAAAAGAGTAACTAGAGTTTGCCGCCAGCCGTTACAATATTTGCATGCATGTTCGATCCCGGAGCGTCCTATGGTCGTTGACCTGTTAACCCTCTCGATTGCCCTTAACCTCGCCAACTTTCTACAGGCATCTGCCCTGATCGGGTTAGCTATTGCCAACCGCGGACGACCCGGTCTGAGATGCTGGGCAGCCGCGATGAGTCTGTTAGCCATCGGGCTAACCATAACCAGCTTCCGCGATGTAGCCGATGTACCGTTGGTAATCAATGCGGTCAGTAATGGCATAGTAGGCGCCTGCATGCTCTTGCTGTATCACGGCATCAAGCGCTTTTTCGGCGAACCTGGTCGTCCGTACCACTTACTGATGATCGGTGTGCTCTTTTTTGTCGCCAATCTGATCCTTGCCTTTACCGATGATACGCCACCTCTGCGCCGCGTCCTCTTCTCAACCTTCCTTGCACTTAGTTCGCTCTTGATCGCTATTCGCTTGCTACAAGCCCCAAGACCTGACTTGCGAACCATCATTGTGTTCCTCGCCACCGTCTTTGGGGTCAACGCCATCTTTTTCGTGCTGCGCGGGCTGGCGGTTGTTAGTGAACCGAATTGGCTCTTTATTTCACCGGCTTGGCAGACTGCAACGTATCTGGTATCAATTGCCACCACCACCTTGTGGACGTTTGGCTTGATTTTATTGGTCAATCAAACCCTAGCCGTTGAACAACGCGAGACCCTCGACCAACTCGAACAGATCTTCAACGCACAGCCCGATGCAGTCCTGTTGTCACGTCTGAGCGATGGGGTTTTTGTCAAGGTGAATCATGGGTTTACAGTCATTAGCGGCTACACCGCTGAAGAAGTCATCGGTAAGGATGCACTCACGCTAAACATTTGGTATTCGCGAGAAGATCGGCGGCGGTGGGCCGAAATAATCCAACGTGACGGCGCATGCCGAAGTATGGAGTTCCAATTTCGCCGACGTACCGGCGAGTTGCGCACCTGTTTGCTCTCCTCTCAAAAATTACTCATCCAAGGCGTACCGCACGCGATTAGCATCGTTCACGACATCACCGAACGCAAACAGATCGAAGCAACATTACAGCGTAGTGAGGCCCGTTACCGGCTCATTGCCGAAAACACCACCGATGTCATTTGGTTGTTCAATCCGTTAGCGATGCGCTTTACGTTCTTCAGCCCATCAATTCATAAACTGATCGGCTACTCGGCAGCAGAAGCTCAAGAGATGTCGTTCACCGATTTCTTAACGACCGAGTCAGCCAAGCACATACATTTGGCCTTACAGTACATGCTCAATCATTGGGAAGGTGATCTGACAACCGCTCCACCGTGGGTTGCGGAGATTGACCTGATCCACCGCGACGGCCATGTGGTGCAGGCCGAAATTATTACCTCGTTCGTCCGTGATGAAGAGCAGCGGTTGATGGTTCTCGGTGTGGCCCGTGATATTACTGCACGCAAGCAAGCCGAAGTAGCATTACGAATCGCCCGCCAGCAGGCTGAAGCCGCCAATCGGGCCAAGAGCGCCTTTTTGGCGAATGTTAGCCACGAATTACGAACCCCATTGCACGCCGTATTAGGGTTCGCCCAGTTGCTGGCAAACGACAACAACTTAACAACCACCCAACATGAGTATCTAGCGATTATCAATCGCAGTGGTGAGCACTTACTACGCCTGATTAATGAAGTCCTCGACTTGGCTAAGATTGAAGCCGGACGCTACACCTACAATGCGGCACCGCTGAATGTGCGACAACTCATTGAAGATATCCAACTTCTCTTTCGCAACCGCGCCGAAGCCAAGCAATTACACTTAAACGTGACATGTGCCAGTAATGTACCAACGCTCATCATCAGCGATGAGGCAAAATTACGTCAGATTCTAATCAACCTACTGAACAACGCGATCAAGTTTACCGATGCCGGATCCGTTCATTTGCACGTTATCTGTGAGGAGCAACGCTTACTCTTTACCGTGGAAGATACCGGGATCGGCATTCCACCGTTGGATCAGCAAAAGCTCTTCCAGCCCTTTTTCCAAGGTCAGCAAACGGGGGAATCTAACACAAACGTTGGCGTCGGCCTTGGTCTAAGTATTAGTTACGAACTCGCCCGACTGATCGGCGGTGATCTGAGTGTGTTTAGCGAGGGAAGAGGTTGTGGTACCCGCTTTACCCTAGCAATTCCATTAAACACAGCGATCACAACACTGCCAACCTCACCCATTGAACCAGAACAGCGACGTGTAATCCGCCTACGCGACGGCCAACCGGTGTATCGCATGTTGATCGCCGATGATCAACCAACGAATGCGTTGTTCCTCGTCGCGCTCCTGCACCGGCTCGGTTTTGCCGTCCAATCGGTTGCCGATGGTCAAGCGGCAATCGAGATTTGGCGCTCGTGGCAACCGCATATAATCTGGATCGATATCCGCATGCCGAAACTTGATGGCTTTACGGTCACCCGGCGGATTCGAGAAATGTGCGCGCACGAACCGGGTATGATGCGTCCCTTTATCGTGGCGTTATCGGCCCATGTACTCGAGGATACAGCGAAACTCGTTGCTGATGCCGGATGCGACCACTTTATCGCGAAACCGTTTCGCGAAGATGACGTTGTGCACACGATTGAACAACTCCTACACGTGGAGTTCGAATACGCCGTACCGATCTCTAACCAATTACCAACCACAATAGTGACCGATAACGGCTATCATCCTGAATGGTGTAAAGCATTGCAACAGGCGGCCCAAGAGGCCAACTTTCGCCGCTTGCAAGAATTGGTCCAGTGCATTGAACGCGAACGACCCGCCGACGCTACCCTTTTGCGACAATGGATTGAAACATTTGATTATCAGTCAGTATTAGCATGGATTGATAATGTGACGACATCACAAGCTGTGAATCCTATTGGATAGTAGGACTGACATTAGAATAGAATGTACAGGTATAGTTGAGACGTGTTGGTGTCGTGCGCGCTCAGCACGTATGGCAGCTGACATTAGAATAGAATGTACAGGTATAGTTGAGACGTTACCTTCATGCCAGATAATCGAACACCTACCATCCTGATCGTCGACGATACTCCGGCAAATCTCCTCCTCTTGACCCAACTACTGAGTGGTCAATCATATGATGTTCGCCCGGTTACCCAAGGCCGACAAGCAATAACGGCAGTTCGTACAATTCACCCTGATTTGATATTACTTGACATCCGCATGCCCGATATGGATGGTTATACAGTATGTCAAAACTTAAAAGCCGATCCGGAAACCAACCATATACCGATCATCTTCATCAGTGCGCTCGACGATACTGAAGACAAAGTGCGCGCCTTTGAGTGTGGAGGTGTCGATTACATTACGAAACCATTCCAACCGGCCGAGGTATTGGCGCGTGTGCGCACCCATCTGGCCTTGGCCCAAGCCCGGATTGCACTTGAGATGGCAAACCGCGAACTGCAACGAGCACTTGCACGTGAAGCGGAACTCGCTCGAATTGACTGGTTGACCGGTGTCTACAATCGTAGCCATTTTTACGAGCTGGCAACCCACCAGTTTGCGATTGCCACCCGTTACGATCAACCACTGGCGATCTGCATGTTCGATGTCGACCACTTCAAACACATCAATGACCAATACGGTCACCTGATCGGCGATCAAGTACTGCGGACCATTGCCCAAACGGCTGCCCGTCAGATTCGCACTACTGACTGTATCGGTCGTTTTGGCGGTGAAGAGTTTATCCTGCTGTTACCGAATACGAGGATGGAGTCTGGACTACACCTCGCCGAGCGCCTACGAGCCGCTGTCGCCGCGTTAGAGATACATACCGAGAAGGGCACCATCACAGCTACGATCAGTCTAGGCGTGGCCGAGCGCCAACCGGCCGATACAATAATCGAACGGATCATCGACCGCGCCGATCAAGCCCTCTACGCGGCCAAACGGCAAGGGCGTAACTGCGTTGTGGGTGTGTAAGGTAAGATCGAAGATATAACGGTAGAAGCGGTGAAAGCCAAAGCCCGGTTGATCGACGGCGAACGATACCGGCGCCACTGGGGCTATGGTATACTTCCTTTCAGAGACAACAGCAAATACAAGGTCTTGTCACCGACTGAATCATACATGTCAGATCAACTACACATCCGCAATTTCAGCATTATTGCTCACGTCGATCACGGAAAAACGACATTGAGTGATCGGCTGCTCGAAGCGACGCGCACAATTACTGAGCGCGAGCAGCGTGAACAACTCCTCGATTCGCTTGATCTGGAGCGGGAAAAAGGCATTACCATCAAGCTCAAACCGGTGCGGATGGAGTACCGTACGGCCGATGGTCAGCTCTACCAACTTAACCTAATCGACACTCCCGGCCATGTCGATTTTAGCTATGAGGTCAACCGATCGCTGGCTGCCTGTGAAGGTGCGCTCTTGGTTGTCGATGCTTCGCAAGGTATCGAGGCGCAAACGCTGGCGAATACCTATTTGGCGCTTGAAAACGATCTGGTGATCATTCCTGTTATCAACAAGATCGATCTGCCCGGCGCACACCCCGAAGAGGTCGCGCAGGAGATCGAGTCGGTGATCGGTATTCCTGCTGAAGAGGCCATCTTTGCCTCGGCCAAAGAGGGCATTGGTGTGCCGGAGATTCTCGAAGCGATTGTCAAGCGTATCCCGCCGCCGCGCGGCCAGCGCCAGCAACCAGCACGTGCATTGATCTTCGACTCGCATTATGACCCGTACAAAGGAGTGATCGCCTATGTGCGGGTGGTTGATGGTGTCTTTACTGCCCGCGATCGGGTGCAGTTTATGGGCACCGGCGCCCAAGCCGAAACGCTCGAACTCGGCATCTTTCGCCCGGCGATGACCCCCCTGAACGAGCTGGTTGCCGGTGAGGTGGGTTATATCGCAACCGGTCTTAAGAGTGTCGCCGATTGTCAGGTTGGCGATACCATTACCCTGGCCGACACCCCAGCCGGTGAACCGCTACCCGGCTATCGCCCGGCCAAACCGATGGTCTTCGCTGGTCTCTACCCGATCGACTCGAACGCTTACCCCGAACTGCGCGAGGCACTCGAACGGCTCAAGCTGAACGACGCTGCGCTTTCATTCCAACCCGAAAGCTCGGCTGCACTTGGGTTTGGTTTTCGCTGTGGCTTCCTCGGACTACTCCACATGGAGATTGTACGCGAACGGCTTGAACGCGAATACAAACTCGATCTGTTGATCACTGCACCCTCGGTGGAGTATCAGGTATTGCTGTCAGATGGTGAGATCGTGACGGTCGCTAACCCATCCGAAATGCCAGATCTGTCACGGATCGAAGCCATCGAAGAGCCGGTGGTCGAGATTAGTGTTATTACGCCGGTACGCTATATCGGCACTATTATGGATTTGGTGACGAACCGGCGTGGTGTCTTTGTCAGTATGGATTATCTCGACCCGACGCGCGTGCTACTGAAGTATCGGATGCCGTTGGCCGAAATTGTGATCGATTTTTACGATCAGCTCAAGAGTCGCACACAGGGCTATGCCTCGCTCGACTATCATCTGGCGGGTTATCAAGCGGCCGATCTGGTCAAGCTCGATATTTTGGTCAACGGTCAGCCGGTTGATGCGTTGTCGCTGATCGTCCATCGTGATTTTGCTTACCAGCGTGGGCGGGACCTGGTTGAACGACTACGCCAACTGATCCCACGCCAAATGTTTGAAGTACCGATTCAGGCAGCCATCGGCTCGAAAATCATTGCTCGCGAAACGATTCGAGCGTTGCGGAAAGATGTGTTGGCGAAGTGCTACGGCGGCGACGTAACCCGTAAGCGTAAACTGCTCGAAAAACAGAAAGAGGGTAAGAAGCGCATGAAGATGGTCGGTAGCGTCGAGATTCCGCAAGAAGCATTTATGGCAATTCTATCGCTCAACGAGTCGGGGAATGAGCGTGAACGATAGCGTATTGGAATGTGGAGAGAGGCAGTATGCGTCACTTGATCTGGCTACTCACCCTGTTCCTCCTGGCCGGTTGCCAGAGCGTGGTGAATGGCCGTCAATGGATTGAGACCGATTCGCCGGTAGCGTTTCGTTTGGGAACGCAGGTTTATACGGTTGCCGATGTCAATAATGAAATAAAACGTGCCATCGGTGATGGAATAGCCAATGCATTGGCCTCCGGCCAGACCCGTGAGCAGATCGAGCAAATTGTGGTCGAGAACGATCTGCGCCGACAGATCTTTGAGCAGATGATCCAGAATGAGCTGCTGCTGTACTACGCCCGCCAGCATGGGATTGGTGTCGATCCGGTGGCTCTTGATGCGGTGGTATTTAATCGGATAGCGAACAATGCCACGCCGGCAGAAGTGCTCGATCAGCGCAGTGTGTTAGCCCGTGAGCAGATCGTGTTGGAAATCATTGCTCGCAATACCCGCGCCGATATGGCCCATGCGCGCCATATTCTGGTCAATGATGAAGCTGCAGCGCAGGCGATCCTTGCCGAACTGCAAAGTGGCGCCGATTTTGCTACACTCGCGGCAACTCGTTCGCGCGACACAGCATCGGCAACGAACGGTGGTGATTTGGGTTGGGCCACGCGGGGTGATTTTGTACCGGCGTTTGAAGAAGCTATCTTTACACTACCACTCAATACACCACAGATCGTGCAGACCGATTTCGGTTTTCATGTCGTCGAGGTATTGGACCGCGAACTCCAACGTCCCTTCGATACGTTTGAACAATTGCGGGTTCGTCAGAATGCCGGCCAATTTTATCAGGAAACCTTTGTACCGTGGTACGAGGAGTTGCGCCGTGAGTTTGAATTGAGTGGGGAACTACAGATCGCCGATGGCTTTGATCCAAACGCCTTACCGATCCCGTTCCCTGAGACACCATGAGTACCACACTACATACTGTCCTTAACCTTGCGGTAAGTCAGGGCCTGATCGACCCAGCGGCATTACAGGTGTGGTCAGTTGAGTGGTTGCTTCAACCACCACCCCGGCCAACAGCAACCAAGGTGTTACCATGGGTAGAACAGCAAGGTTTGGGCAGCTATCAACCGGTACACTTGCCATACCCCCTGGCAACACATATCCCGGCTCTGATCTGGGGTGAACCGGCCACTCGCAATCTGACCGCACTGGCTACCCTTTTGGCTGAACGTTACCCGACCAATCATCGGTTGGTCGTGTTGACCGCGCCAGAGGGGAATACAATACCGTTGACCGTAGCCGAACTCGCCACGGCAGTATTACCACCGACTGAAGCGTTTGGGATGGTCGTTCCGGCATTGTCCCTCGCCGAAGACCGACGAAGCATTGACCGATTGCGGTGGGTGATCGGTCGTCTACTCGGCCCGGACGGGTGCCCATGGGATGTACGTCAGACCCATCAGAGCCTACGAAGCGCTCTCCTCGAAGAGGTATATGAAGCGCTAGAAGCCATCGACAGCGGCGACATGCGTCATCTCTGCGAAGAGCTTGGTGATGTACTGATGCAGGTATTCGTACATAGTGAAATGGCCCGACAAGCTGGCCATTTTACCCTAGAAGCAGTTGTTCAGCACGTCACCGATAAACTGATCTTTCGCCACCCGCACGTCTTCGGCACAACCGGTGTGACCGATACCGGTGAAGTTCTACAGAACTGGGATGCGTTAAAGGCTCAAGAATTGGCTGCTAAAGGCCAAGTACATAGCAGTGTCCTCGATGGTATTCCGTCAGCATTACCAGCACTGGCCACTGCACAGACGCTGGCGCGTAAGGCAATCCGAGCTGGGTTTACGTGGACAACGGTTGAGCAAGTCTGGGCCAAAATTGTCGAAGAACTAGCCGAGTTACGCGAAACTGATGATAGTGCGGCCCAGCAGAGGGAACTCGGCGATCTGCTGTTCGCGCTGACCATACTGGCCCATTGGCTCCAACTCGATGCAGAAGCGGCCCTGCGCGAAGCAAACTTGCGGTTTAAACAACGGTTTCAGCAGGTTGAACAGATGGCTGCGCGTTCTGGCCGCAACCTACGTGATTGCACACTCGATGAACTGATCGCATGGTGGACGGCAGCAAAGATGATGAGTAACGAACCCACCGATGGCACCACCAATTCCGCTGTATCGTAACGATATTGTCCAGTTACGCAAACCGCATGCTTGCGGTGGTGATACGTGGCGAATTGTGCGGCTAGGAGCCGACATCGGCCTGCGCTGCGAGACATGCGGACGGCGAGTATTGTTGCCGCGAGCCGAACTCGAACGGCGAATCAAACGCTTTGTAGCACGTGGTGTTGATGAATAACGACACCTTTGGCGGGACGAGAGAGATTGTCCTTATGATAGTATCATAGCCGCTCAACATTCCATTAGTACTTCCTTCCTGCTCATTGATAGAACTAGTCAGCTTCATAGTATGCAAGGTCGCATGGTTCAACATCGGTTATTTCCATACCCAATCCCTCGATGGTGGTCGGTGTGGCGGTACTTCATCATCGGATTACTCTGGTCAGCATTCGTCACCGGTATAACAGCACAGTCAATTCAGCCAATCTACGTTACCGAATACGAGGGTGTCCTGAGTAGCTATGCCGCCGGATATTTGCGGCGTGCCTTGCACGAAGCCGAGGCTGCGAATGCCCAGGTCATCGTGATGCAACTGACGCCAAACGGCGCCGTTCTCGAAGAGGTGCGCAAACTTGCAAACGATATTGCCAATGCGCGTGTACCGGTGGTGGTGTACATCAATCCGTCCGGCCACGATGCCGGCGCTGCCGGTTCGTGGTTATTGCCGGCAGCGCACATCGCGGCGATGGCACCGGATAGTCGGTTTGGCCTTGCCACCCCCCTCTTCGTACCGACAATGGGTATGAGCAATGACACCCAAGAATTGTTGTTAAACGAGCAGTTACAGCAATTCGAGGCATGGGGCCAGGCCCACAACCGAAATGTTGATTGGGCCGATACCGCCTTACGGAGCGGTTTTATTGCCACAGCAGCCCAAGCCATCGAGGCACAACCGCCGATTATCGATCTGGTGGCCCGTGACCGTACCGAATTGTTGCAACGCCTGGAAGGCCGGGTAGTGACATTGGCCGATGGACGGCAGATCACCTTGGCAACACTCGGCGCCCGCCCCTTTGTCGTCGAAGTCAATCTTCTCGAAGCCTTTCTGCTCATACTCGCCAACCCGACCGTTGTCTTCTTATTATTGATCATGGCAGGGCTTGCCTTCTACGCCGAGTTTCTCAGCCCAACTATCGGTATCCTGGCCGGTCTCGGTGTGCTATTGCTTATTGGCGCAATTATCGGTATGATCGCATTGCCGGTGCAATGGCTCAGCGTGTTAGGCATTCTCATCGCATTCGGCCTCATTGCAGCCGATCTCTTCGTGCCATCGCATGGCACGCTGACCGTCATTGGGGTGGGCATTATGATCGCCAGCGCATTAACGCTGTTCGACGCGACCCAAGCCCCGGGTGTGGCCGTGGCGCTGTGGGTGATCATCTTAGTTGCGATGATCATTGCAATCTTCGCCGTGACCGGGGTGTGGCTGGCACTGCGGTCGCGTAACCGACCGGTTACGACCGGGCAGGAAGGATTAATCGGACGACTGGCTGAGGTACGACAGCGCCTCGATCCAGAAGGGATGGTATTTGTTGAGGGTGCATTGTGGCGAGCGGTATGCGAAAATGGTACCGCAGAAGCAGGTGAATGGGTACGTGTGACCGGAATCTATGCCTTGCGCTTAACGGTGCGGCGGATTGAACCATCTGAAGTATCGTCGCCATCATAGAAACAACGGTTGGGGTTGGAAGTCGGCATCCAACATATTTTGGTTGCATCACGGAAAGGGAGTGATATGAGCGGCTTCACATTCTTCTTGTTCGCTTGTCTGGCAGTTTTGGCCTTCATTGCGTTAATGATCTTGCTCTCGGCGATCAAGATCGTTCCCGAATACGAGCGTGGAGTTATCTTTCGATTGGGTCGGCTAATGGGGCCACGCGGGCCGGGAATCTTTTTTGTGATCCCGATCTTCGAGCGTATGGTGCGGGTTGATATGCGCGTTATTACAATGGACGTGCCGGTCCAAGAGGTGATTACGCTCGATAACGTGACCATTAAGGTCAATGCCGTCCTCTATTTTCAAGTGATCAATCCGAATTGGGCGGTCACGAAAGTGATGGACTACATCCGCGCCACGATGCAAATCGCCCAAACAACCTTGCGCAGCGTTGTTGGTCAGGTCGAGCTTGATGAACTGCTGGCGCAACGCGAGAAGATCAACCAAAAACTTCAGCAGATCATCGACGAACAGACCGAACCTTGGGGGATCAAGGTAACGATTGTCGAAGTAAAAGACGTCGAGTTGCCGCAGAACATGCAACGGGCAATGGCACGCCAAGCAGAAGCCGAACGTGAAAAGCGTGCCAAGTTGATCCACGCTGATGGCGAATTGCAAGCGTCGCGTACCCTGGCCGAAGCGGCGCGCGTGTTAGCCAGCGAGCCGGTCACGTTGCAACTACGGTATCTGCAAACCTTGACCGAAATCGCCACCGAGAAGAACAGCACGATTATCTTCCCGCTCCCGATTGAGCTGCTCAAGACCTTTTTGGCGCCGCAGTCGGTCAATAATGATGTGGTACGCTCATCAGATTAGGGTGGGTAGCACGATGCTCATGGTATGGTAGCCCGCACGAGCGTCGTACAGTAGTTGTGGGGCAGAGGTTGTCATCTGCCCCACACCATACACCGGCTATCGCCGAGCGATGATTGCAATACTCGCAACAAGCAACGCCGCACCAACAATACCGGTAGCGGTAAAGCGCTCGCCGAGCAAGAGCATCGCCAACAATGCCGAGCCGAGCGGCTCGAGCAGCGAAATAGTGGCTGCCGTCGTCGCCCGCACCGTGCGCATACCGCGTACATAGAGTGCATACGCTAAAGCGGTCGGGACTACACTCAGGTAGCCTAACACCAACCAGCCCAATGGCGGATAATCAATCGCCAAACCGGTAGATAGGGCAGCGGGCAGTAACAACAACGCTCCAAGGGTAAACGACAACGCAACCGGCACGACCGGATGGTAATCAGCAGCGACCAGTCGTGCGCCCAACACCACCAGACTGTACGAAAAGCCGGCGGTCAGTGCCAACGCAGCCCCTACCAGCCAATCGTTCGTGGAGTGTACTTGTGGCACACCACCGGCCAACAGACCTGCGCCAATCACCGCACCGCCAATCGCCAGCCCGGTGCTCGCTCGCAACCGCTCGCCGAGAAAAGCCCGGGCAAGCAGCGCAGTGAAGATCGGTGCACTACAGATATTGATCAAGACGGCTGCTGCCACACCGAGATACGGAATTGCGGCAAAGTAGGCCACCTGATAACCGGCGAACGCACCACCGATTAGGGCCAGTACCCAACGATGGCGTGGTTTGATGCGAAAGGCCTGTGGCCCAGCAAGCATACGTGCAGTGATCAACAACACCGGCGCCGACAGCAGCAAACGAAGGAAACCTATCGAAAGCGAATTGGTTTCGGTCAAGCGATAGAGCCACCCAACCGCCACACCGATGGTCCCCCACGATAACGCAGCGATAACTACCATCGCAATATCGAAGGGACGTTGGGCTTCATTAAGCGTAGACATAGCATCCTGATTTCTTGCAGAAAACCGTTCAACGGCGTACATTCGTGACAATCGGAGAGGCGGGTTGCAACCCGCCTCTCACGGTACGCAACAGATGTCACTCACAGCGAGCGACTCATTTCGTCAGCTCAGCCCACATACCCCTGTAACAGCTCAACCAACAACCGTACACCAACCCCAGTCGCCCCACGTGCTTGATAAGCGCGCGACGGCTTCTCAACCCACGCGGTACCGGCAATATCGAGGTGCGCCCACGGATAATCACCGACAAAAGCGGCCAGAAAACCGGCAGCCGTAATCGCGCCGCCGTAACGCCCACCGGTATTTTTGAGATCGGCAATGTCACTCTTCATCGCATCACGGTACTCATCCCAGAGCGGCAACTGCCAAACGCGCTCGGCAGTCGCTTCACCGGCAGCAATGAGCCGATTTGCCAATTCTTGATTGTTCCCCATCAAACCAATCGCATGCGAGCCAAGGGCCACCATGATCGCACCGGTCAGGGTTGCCAGATCAACAATCGCCGCCGGCTGATAGCGTTGTGCGTAAAAGAGGCCGTCTGCTAACACGATCCGACCTTCAGCATCAGTATTAAGCACCTCAACCGTCTTACCACTGAGGGTGCGAATAATATCACCGGGACGATAAGCGGTACCGCTCGGCATATTCTCGGCAGCACAAACAATACCAACCACATGCAACGGTAACTGTAATTCGGCTACCGCTTGCATGGCGCCGAAAACTGCCGCCGCACCACTCATATCCATCTTCATATCGTCCATCTTCTCGGCCGGTTTGATGCTGATACCACCGGTATCGAAGGTTATACCCTTACCGACGAGACAAATGGTTGGACCTTGCCCGCCAGTACCATATTCCATCACGATAAAGCGTGGTTCGTTGGCCGATCCTTGCCCAACGGCGAGAATACCGCCAAAACCTTGTTCGATCAACTGTGCTCTATCCAGCACAGTGACCTGCAAACCAAGACGAGCACCCATCTCAACAGCAGTCTGACCCAGAAATGCCGGTGTCACCTCATTACCGGGACCGTTCGCGAGATCGCGGGCAAACGTCGTCGCCCGCGCCAATATCTGACCACGCCGTACCCCCTCGACGGCTTCTGGCGCATCAGAACCAGCTTGCAAGATAGCCGTAATCTCCGGCGTCTCCTCCCGGTCACTCTTATAGCGTGTATATCGGTACGACCCCAGAATGCTACCCTCGGCAAAAGCTACACCAAACTGTTGTGGTGTCAATGGCAGATGACCATTGTAGCCCAGATGATAACTCGACACCTTCAATTCTTGCGCCCGTTGGGCCGCAATGGCTGCCGCTTGCCGCACTGTGTCGGCAGTAATACCCGAACGCTTCCCCATCCCGATCAGCAACAACCGCCGCGCCGGCAACGCTCCGCGTGGGTAGAGTAACGTTTGCTGCTTCCAGCGTCCGTTGGCATCGTTAGGTTCGCATAACGCAGTAACTTCCGCAGGTAATGTTTCGTCCTCGGCGTACAGCAAAACGGCTAACTCCGTCTCGGTAGCCAACAATTCACCGCTCTGAACTTCACATTCCATAAGAACCTCGGAATACCTGATGTGTCATATTTTGCAGGACTTTTATTGTACGTTCAAGCCAGCAGACCGTCAAATCCGACCGCATACTCAGGAAATAACGTGCCTTACGTTTCACATCCGTAGGGTTGCCATCTGCACTATGGTACAATAGCCGCATTTAGGAAAGTTGTGTAGGGGGCCATCATGACACCCATTATCCAACTTGGCATTGGTGGCGTCGGACGAGCTTTAGCACGACAAATAGTAGCCGTCGCGCCTGCCATTCGCCGACGCTATGGCATAGATCTACGCTACATAGCGATTGCTGATAGTCGCGGTATCATTGCCGGTGATCCGACGGTGAGAGAAGAACAAGTACATCAAATCCTCGCCGTAAAAGAAGCCGGTTATGGGCTTGATAGGATGACTAATGCGATCACCGATCGGCACTGGATCGAGTTACTCCCTGCGACAATAGCAATCGTTGTTGATGTCACGGCAACGAGTGAACATACCGCGCCATTGGCCGCAGCCGTCTCGGCGGGTCATCGCGTTGTATTGGCCAATAAACGCCCACTATGTGATGAGTACGATCTGTTTACCGCGCTCACCGAACGTGGTGCAACCCGCTACGAAGCGACGGTTGGGGCCGGTTTGCCGGTTATTGGGGTATTACAGGGCTTGCTCGACACCGGTGATGATGTACTGCGGATCGAAGCGGCCTTGAGTGGTACCCTCGGCTTTCTGATGAGCGCGTTAGAAGAGGGTAGCAGTTTTGCCGAAGCGGTACGGAAAGCGCACGCACTCGGCTACACCGAGCCGGATCCGCGGGATGACCTAAGCGGGGCTGATGTGGCACGTAAGGCGCTGATTTTGGCCCGTACTTGTGGCATCCCCGTACCGGCTGACGCGGTGAGTGCTGAATCGCTCTTCCCACCCCAGCTCGCAACGGTCAGTGTGGCAGAGTTCTTGCAACGCTTGCCTGAAGCCGAGGAATCTGTTATGGAACGCTTTGCCGCGGCCCGCGCCGCTGGCAACGTCTTGCGGTATATCACGCGCATCACGCCGGACAACATCGAGGTGGGGTTGCGCGAGTTGCCCGCCGATCATCCGCTCGCCGGTCTGCGTGGCCCCGACAATATGATCAGCTTCACCACCCGACGTTACCACGACCGACCAATGGTGATCCGCGGGCCAGGTGCAGGGGTTGAAGTGACGGCAACCGGTGTGTTGAGCGATATTATTGCGACAGCTCGAGAACTGTGATAGCGCAAACTGTCGTCTTGGTTTCAGTTATCCGCGATGCGCCACCGGTCGGTCTGTATCACCACCTCAACGGCAACGCACCGCCGATCACTGTTCTCATGAAGCCTGTACCTACTGGCTACGATGGACAAATGTACGGGATGATGGTGGCGCGTGCCTTATCCAAGCCGATTTGTGTTGATGAAGATGTCGTGACACAGATTGCGAAAAGAACGGTGAAATGCCGTGCGCGTTGCGATTACGCTCATGAGGAAGAGACATCTGCATCGATCTGACCCACCACGAATGACAAAACTGCTTGGCGAACGTAGAACAATGGGTAACGGCCTACGTTCATCGCGTAATTACCAAACGACCCACTTGTTTGGCAGTGTATTATCGAGGTCGGCAAACAGCGTCACGATCCATGCTCCAGCGCAGATTATATCTCCGACGCGGATTGGCAGATCGTCAGGACTGTTGCCTTCACCGATAACTCCGTTAGCGCCGAACTATATGATCAAAACATCATGTTACATCTCTTGAGTTTTATAACGCAGCGTGTTACACTATAACGCATAGCGGCATGCACCTCGCTCCCCACCAAATGTAAGGAGTCTTGCGATGAGGCACGAACATTCCCCGGCAGGGTTACCTCACTATGATCTGTACATCAACGGTGCATGGCAGCCGGCGAGCAGTGGACAGACCTTTACCGTCTTCGATCCGGCCAACGGCCAGCCATTAGCAACCTGCGCCAGTGCTAGCCCCACCGATGTTGATCGGGCCGTCGCCGCTGCCCGATCGGCATTTGACCACGGCCCGTGGCCGCATACCAGCCCAGCGCGTCGGGCCGAGATTTTGCATGCGCTGGCCGACGCACTCGAAGCGCGTAATTTTGAATTAGCCGAGATTGAATCACATGACGCCGGTGTGCCACTCCGCAAAACGACGTACAACGATATTACCCTTGGTATCGAGATTTTGCGTGGCTGTGCCGAGATGGCTCGCAAGCATCCCTACGAACCGTTACCGTGGAACGACTTGCCGAGTGTTTCGTGGAACTTTGTCTGGCGGGAACCGATCGGCGTCTGTGCCCAGATTATTCCGTGGAATTATGCCTTCTGTATGGCGGCTTGGAAACTCGGTCCGGCACTGGCCACCGGCAATACGGTTGTCTTTAAGCCGTCGTCGCTCGCACCGTTAAGTACATTGGCTATCGTTCAAGCGATCCACGAGCTGAACCTTCTGCCGAAAGGGGTGGTCAATCTCGTCCTCGGTCCCGGCGGCGAAGTTGGTGAGTATCTGGTCGCCCACCCAGATGTCGATAAAGTCGCGTTTACCGGTAGCACTGAAGTCGGGCGCAAAATTATGGCGCTTGCCGCTCCTCATATCAAGCGGGTGACGCTTGAATTAGGTGGCAAGAACGCAATGATCATTCTCCCCGATGCCGATCTTGATCTGGTCGTCGATGGTGTGCTGTGGGGTGCGTTTTATCACAGTGGTCAATTGTGCGAAGCCGGTTCGCGTCTGCTCGTTCCCCACGCCCTCCACGATACGCTCGTCTCCCGATTGGTGGAACGAGTGCGCACTATGCGGATCGGTGATCCGATGAATCTTGAAACTGACATCGGCCCACTGATCAGTGAACAACAACGTGCGAAGGTCGAGCGCTATATTGCCATCGGTCGCGAAGAAGGAGCAACGGTGGTCATCGGTGGCGGTAGGCCGCTGGGCGAAGCATATGCCAACGGCTATTATGTCGAGCCGACTATTTTCACCAATGTGCGGCCAGAGATGCGAATTGCGCGAGAAGAGATCTTTGGGCCGGTGTTGGCCGTCATAGCGTATGAAGAGGTGAGTGAAGCAATCAAGATCGCCAACGACAGTATCTACGGTCTCGCCGCCTCAGTGTGGTCACGCGATCTCCAGCAAGCTCTGGCCGTGGCCAAACGCATTCGCGCCGGCACGGTCTGGATCAACGAACATCACGTCCTCAACCCTCAGGCGCCGTTTGGCGGGTACCGTCAGAGCGGGTTTGGCCGCGAGATGGGGCGTTACGGCCTCGATGAGTACACTGAAGTCAAGCATATTCATGTTGACCTGATGCAGCGCCGACAGGGCAGGTTATGGTGGGACACCCTCTTGCCTGAATAGTAGATGACGATGGCCTGGTGCAAAGATGCTCAGGGTGCGTATACCATCCTGCTGTCTTTCCTCACATCTTTGCACTGGCTATCCAGTAACCACCGGCTTCTATGACAACCGATATTACGATCAATCTTCAACCACACCATCTCACGCTCGCCGAGGCGATGCGCACGATTATCGCCTTCGATGGTGAGGGACGGCCAATTGTCGCGTTTCGCAACGGTACGAATTATGTGCGTGGGCTTAGTGGTGATGTGCTGCTGAAACGGACGATTGCTCCCGGTCAGAAGGAACGACGCAAGCTATCCGCAGACGAGCGACAAGCGATCTTGGCCGAGCTATTGCACGATGCCAATCGGATGATCGATCAGATAGCGGCAACAGCACCACCGGAAGCTCATGACCGGTTTATGCGCATCCGGCGGTGGGATGTAGCCAGCTTGGAAGCGGAACGAAAACGATTCCGTACCATCTACAAACGGATCAGCATTGTGCCGCCCGATCAATACCGTGCGCTTGTCTTGCAGGCTACCGAAGGATGTAGTTGGAATCGCTGCCATTTTTGCACGTTCTACCGTGATCGACCATTCCGAATCCACACGCCAGACACATTTCGTGAGCATATCCGACAGGTGAAGGCATTTGTCGGCGCCGGTCTCGGCTTGCGGATGGCAATCTTTCTCGGTGATGCTAATGCACTGATTACTCCTCAGCCGCGACTACGGTCGTTACTACAGGTAGTTCATGAAGAGTTCGCGATTGGGCCAACAGCCCCTTTGAAGGGTATCTATGCCTTCCTCGACATTTTTGGGGCCGAACGGAAGACGCTGACCGATTATCGTGAGTTGGCCGATACTGGTGTGCGCCGGATCTATCTTGGTCTTGAAAGTGGTGATGATACCGTATTCCATCAGCTCAACAAGCCCGGCTCACCGGCTGAAGCTATCGAGGTTGTGCAAACGATCAAAGCCGCCGGGATTGCGGTCGGTGTGATCCTCCTCGCCGGGGCCGGTGGCAGTCGCTTCGCTGCCGATCATGTCCAACACTCCATCAATGTTATTGCCGCGATGAACCTCGGCCCAGACGATATTGTCTACCTCTCACCATTGATTGTTACTCCTGATAGTCCTTATCTTGATCAGTTACGCGAATCTGGTAGCCAACCACTTGATACAGCGGAGATTACGAAGCAGGTACAGACGCTCAAACAGAGCTTGCGCACGGTTGTTGCCCCCGGCACAAAGGTAGTGCTCTATCATATCGAAGAGTTTGTGTATTAGCGTGGCATGCAACCGCACGATACCGCACAATCTTACCTAATCTCAACCTTTTAGATAGACACCGCTCTGTTATAATTGAGAATAAGTACCATACTCATACTATGGGTTTTGATGATCGGTGTCATTCAACAGGAGCGGTAATTTGATGTCTGACCAAGCATCTTTTCAGCTCGATCCCGATCAGATTAGAAGCTATCTCGGGGCAGACCAAGCCGATTCCTTGTTGCGTGGTACGATGCGACCGCACGAACTCTATGCGGTTTGTGCGCGGCTCGCAAATATTCAATACGCGCTTAGTACCTATCTACCACATCGGTTAGTAGTACACCGTCTCGCCACGACCGACAACCGACCTTGGATCGAATGGGTTGAAGGCACCTTACTCTTTGTCGACGTCAGCGGTTCCACTGCATTAGCCGAACGACTCAGCAGCCTTGGCCGCGAAGGTGTTGAGATTGTCACCGAGACGCTCAACACCTATTTTGGAGGCTTAATTCGCCGTATCCAACAAGCCGGCGGTGATCTTATCACCTTCGGTGGAGATGCCTTATTGGTGCTCTTTACCGACGACGATCATGCTTACACCGCAACTATTGTTGCCCGTGATATGTTGCACGCACAAGCCGGCTTTACCCGCGAAGTTCCGGGCATTGGCGTCTTCCCACTGACAATGCACATTGGGATCGAGAGTGGCCGGGTGGCGCTGGTCAACGCCGGTCGAGACGAAACCATGCGGTATAGCGCGATGGGAACCTGTGTCGAACGAGTGGCCCACGCCGAGGAGTTGAGTAGCAGTGGCGAAATCGTCGTCGGGCCGCAGGCGTGGCAACGGCTGACTGGACGCGCCCAAGGTGAGTCAATTACCGAAGGTTACATCAAATTAACAGCCATCAGCGGAACTGCAGTATCCGTTGCTTTGCCGCACTACGATGTGCCACCACCTTCCCACGACACTGCGCTCCGCCTGTTGTGGAATATCGAACGGCTACGACCATATCTACCACCGATTTTGGTGGATCGGATCATTACCCATCCTCGTCAACCCCACCTCGAAGCCGATCTCAGGCCGGTGTCAATCCTGTTTGCGCAAATTGATGGGCTAGCCGAACTCATCGAAACCCTCCCGGCAGAAAGCGCAGCGCACGTCATCGATACGGTCTGGCGTGTCGGATTCACGGCTGTGGAGCAGTATGGTGGCTATGTCAATAAAATCGATGTCTCGACCGAAGGGATTAAGCTCCTCGTCATCTTTGGTGCGCCGGTGGCCCAAGAAGATCATAGCGAGCGCGCAGCACGGTCTGCCCTCGAACTTCGACGTGCATTTACAGCCCTCACCCAAGCGCATCCCGCCGGCATCTCGCTTGATCATCTACGCTTACGGATCGGCTTAAACAGCGGGATTGTGTTTGCCGGCAACGTGGGCGATATCGATCGCAAGGAATATACGGTGATGGGAGATGCCGTCAATGTAGCGGCACGTGTTATGGCTCACAGTGACTGGGGCGAAATTCGTGTGACAACACCGTTCGCCGTTGCCACCGGCACGGTTATGGTCTTCACCGATGCGCGCACGGTGAGTGTACGTGGCAAACGCGAACCGCTTGAATTACTCAGGCTCGAGGATGTCCGGCATGTCCAAACCCCAGAAGTCCAGCGACCACTGGTGGGGCGGCGCCACGAGTTGGCATGGCTACGCGAGCGGCTCGCGTTGGCGTTAACCGGTCTTGGCCGGGTAGTGCGCATCAGCGGCGATGCCGGCATCGGTAAAACCCGACTAGCCGCTGAACTGCTGGTCAGCGGCGTTCCTCGCGAAACCCGGATAGTGACGGTACGCTGCCTCTCATACCAGCAAAATAAACCGTATGCACCGTGGAGTGATGCGCTGCAAGCGTTGTGTACGATTCCGGCAGACGCCGATCAGGCAACCCGTGCCGCTCAATTGCGTCAGGCATTGGCTACTGCCGGTATTGCCGACGATTGGACACCACTTGTCGCCGATCTGGTTAAGCTCGATGTTGACAACAATGTGATCACGGGCGCGCTCGATCCGCAGCAACGGCAAGAGCGACGGTTTGAAGTGATCCGGGCTATCATCCACGCACGAGCTGCACCACACGGTCTGATTCTCGTCTTCGACAATTTACAGTGGGCCGACCGAATTTCGCTTGATCTCTGGCGGTTTCTGGCCAATTCGATTGCTCAGGTCCCCATTTTGCTCCTTGGCTTACATCGCGACTCATTAGAATGGAACGGTGATCCACTCGCAGACGGTGCGGAAGTTCTTGCCCTAACTGAGCTACCGGCTGCCGATAGTGCCGCGTTGATTGCCGCAATTCCGGCAAGCACGCGCATCGATCCAGAACTGCAAGCCCAGATTATCGCTCGTGCTGCCGGCAATCCACTCTTTATCGAAGAGCTGGTACGCACCGTGTACCAAGATAATGCTAATCTCGATCAACTACCCGACAGCCTCAATGGTCTGCTGATGGCCCGTCTTGATCAGCTCGATGAACGATCTCGCTCCTTGCTCCGCGTAGCGGCAGTCGTTGGTCAACGTTTTCCCTTACCCGTTGTGCAATCGGTATATGACGAAGATACTCGACAACTCATCGAGCGTATCAATCAGCTTGATGCGCAAGAGCTGACCCTACTCGAGCATGAAACACCCGAGCGAGTACATAGTTTCCGGCACGCTCTGCTACACGAAGTAACGTACCAGAGTATGCTCTTCTCGCGCCGACGCGAATTGCACCGTCAGATTGGCGAGTATCTCGAAAAACGGTACGCCCGTGAACTGAGTGGGTTACGCCAAGAATTTGCGGCCACCCGCCAATATCGATATGTTCAGATCGGCCGTAACGGAATGTTTATGTCACGTACTGCACGGGCGATTGTTGGCCCGATTTTCCTCCTCGCTCACCACTACCGACTAAGTGATACCCCCGACCGTGCGGTCCAGTATTTACTCATAGCCGGTCATCTATCGCGCGATGAGTATGCGAATGAACAAGCAATGACGTACTACCGTTGGGCCATCGACATCCTGGGCGATCGTGGTGATGATGCACGGCTCTGGGAAGCGATGGAAGCCCTCGGTGACATCCAAGCGGCGATTGGTCACTATGATGAGGCCCAACAGACTTACCAACGCCTGTTCACGATCGGTGGTGAGCACTTACCGCCTGTTGTCCAAGCCGAGGTTTTGCGATCGTGGGGAGCAGCGCTAGAGAAACAGGGGCGCTATCACGAAGCGCTCGAACGTCTACGTAAAGCTGAGGTAATCGCGAGTGCAGATATTAATCATACGCCACCCCTCCTCCTAGCAGCAATTGCAGCCGACATCGCCCAAACCCTTACCCGTCTTGCACTGTTCGACGAAGCATTGGCGATGTGTGAGGCCGGCTTAGCGCGTATCCGCAACGATCAACGGAGCATCGAAGACGAACGGATTACTGCCGAACTACAACAGCAATTAGGCATGATTCACGGCATGCGCGGCCATTACGATCTAGCGCGCTACCATTTCTTGAATGCATTGAGCGTACAAGAGGCCATCGATGACCTTTACGGCTGTGCGCGTACCCACAACAACCTCGGCTATCTGGCGCAGTTACAGAGCGATTATGTTGCAGCAGTTAATCATTATCGGCGAGCAGAAGAGTTGGCGCGGAAGATAAGCGCGAAATATGCCCTTTCCAGCGTGTTGCTGAATGAGGCATATGCTTACTACCGTTTAGCTAAGTTCGATTTGGCCGAAGAATCTTGTCGGAATGCGCTCGCGTTATGCGAAGAAATGGGTGACCGATTAGGTGTGGCACAAGCCAATGATACATTGGGCATTATCAGTTATGCGCGTGGTAACTATCAGCATGCGCTTCACGTGTATCAGCAAGCCCTTACGATCTATACCGAGCAACAAAGCACCTATCAATACGGTAACACGCTCGCGTTAGCGGCTGTGGCCGCCACTGCCAACGCTGATCCGGATAAAGGACTAGCGTATGCGCGAGAAGCCTACCAGATCGGCGAACAGATTCAGGTACCGCAGCTCATTGTCGAAGCGCACTGTGCGATGGCTGAAGCGCTGTTAGCACAAGCTCGCCGGCGCCACGACAGCGATATGCGCATGGCACTCTTGCATCAAGCTGCCGATCACGCCAACCACGCCGCAACCCTTGCCGAACAGATCGGTAGTCGGCTCGATCAGGCAGTAGCACTGCGCTTACGCGGCGAAATCGCCGCTGAACGCGACGAACCGTTTAGCGACTATTTCCACCGCGCACTTGACATCTTGAGCGCGATAAACTCTCGCTTTGAGCATGCGTGTACTGCGGCCCGCTTTGGACTGGCACTGAATCACCGAAACTTGGCCGAAGCTACTACGTATTTAGAATATGCCAACAGAGAATTGGCCCTTATCGACGCCAACGGTGAACTCCACCGACTGGCTACGCAACTTGGAGAGGTGTAACATGTCACAAGCAGCCGTTGAGCAGATCATTGGCCGGGCCGTCGTTGATCCTGCGTTTCGCGAACAGCTTATCGCCGATGCCCGGACTGCGTGCGCAGGGTATGATCTGACCGACGAGGAGTTGGAGGCACTCGAGAAGCTTGATGTCGAGAGCTTGCAAACCTTCGCCGGCAAACTCGATCCGCGCCTGACCAAGAGTGCCGGCCGTGGCTTCTTCTAAGGTAGGTGATGCGGTCGGAGCGTCTTCGGGTGGAACGTAGGTAGTGGGCAGGGTGTTGGCACAAGCAATACGAGCCTCATAGCATCGGGAACGGTTAGAGGTGCGCGAATGTAGGCCATTCAGCTCGTGAAACAGGGCGCTGAGGCCTACGATACTCCCGCCCACACCCCAGCATCCTACCCCCGAACGCCATTAACCGTACCGATTGCGACTCATGTATGTCATATCGATCCGAACCAAACGACCATTCCCAGCACATCGCTTTCGGTAGGAACACACTATGCAAGAACGGAGCGCCGATCGTCCTGAGATGACCTTCGTACCTCGCGCGCTCCGCGATCTCTTTTTGCCACGCCGTATACCGCGCGAGGTTCGTACTGCGGTTGAACAATGGCTCGAGAGTGAACCAATTACTCGTTTGCTACCGGTAGCGCTTGAGCTACCGTTGGGTCTTAATCTCGATCTAGCGAAGCTGATGAGCGAGCCGCATCACATCGCACTCATCGGGCCGCCGGCCAGTGGTCGTAGCCTCGCGCTTGCCCAAATCGCCCGCCGTTGGCTCGATCAGCAACCGGCAATGCCGTTGGTGCGCTTATTGCTCGGCGAACTCGACTCACCGAGTCTGACCCCACGCGCGATCGTTGCTCGTGCATTGGCGAGGCGAAACCTCGCGCCGAACCCACTCGAACATAACCTCCCTTGCCTTCTGTTGATCGACGACTGGGAGGAGTTGCCACTCGCCCGGCGAGCCATCTGGCAGCGTTTTCTCACCCGTCTACCCGAACGCTGGTCACGGGCATGCACGGTCGTCGCGTTACCGGCGGGAGAATTGTGGCCGGGATTTCGTCATCACGCTATTGCACCGTTATCTGCCGAACATCTGGCAGAATGGGCACAGCGACTCTTCACCTTTACCGATCGCCAAGAAGGATTGGCCCTCTTCGAGCGCGATCCACTCGTGCTCCTGCGCGAGCGCCCGGCAGAGATTTTGATGCTGGCTCTAACCCAACCACTCAGTGGCTGGCCGATTTCGCGCGCCGCGCTGTACGAACGTACCGCTGCCTTCGTCGCACCGATTATCGTTGCTACAGATGAACAGGCTGGTTGGCGGATTGGATTAACTGCATACCGGTTGTATCGACAAGCAGTAGAATTGGCTGCGCAAGCGACACCTCATTCGGCAACCATCCGTCAAGCTACTCCACACTGGCGTGGGTTGTGTATCCCGCTGGCCTTCGGCGCCGCTCCTGACCCGCGTCCGTTGATCAATACGCTTGCAGATGCTATGCTCCCCTCTCACGAACGCCTGTCGTTACTGGCACGTTCGCTTCGTGAACGTCCTCGACTCGATCCGGCACTTAGCCGGCCCATTCTTGACGAAATTTGTCGCTCGCGGGGTGAAGCACTTGCCACCCTCGTCCCGGTATTACCGGTTATTTTGACCGATATTGGCCGTACCCAATCAGGCCAGATCAACGAGCTGTTAGAACGGATTACCGAACTTTTGCCGCCAGAGACGAGCACGACCCTCCTGATTACCATCCTCGACACCAGCGATGCTCCGCCTGTATTACGCTGGCAGGCAATTGATTTGCTGTACCGGCAACGCATCTTGCCGCCGCCGTTACCGACCTACGCCGATCTGATCAGTCAAGCAGGTCGTTGCCTCCTCGCAGTGGCCCATCCCGACACAATCCATCATCTCGCCGAACCAGCCTTACAGCTTGGCCTACGTTTACTGCTCAGCGGTGCAGCCGGTACAAACCGGCAATACCTGATTGCCCATCACCTCTTGGCCCACACCACATTACCGACAAGTGTCCGCGCGCTCGCACCGGCAGCCCTTCCGCCTGCCGAAGTCGGGCAAGCGATTGTCGATCCGATGCCCGAAGTACGGCAAGCAGCGCGTAAGGTATGGATCCGCACCGGTCATATTGATCAACTCGCCCGCTTTGTAACCCAAACCGACAAACCATGGTCGGCCCGTGATGAAGCGTTGACCGATCTTGCAACGACAGCCGACGGCCAAACCTTTATCGCGGCCTTTGCCATTAGCAATCGCCTCCCGCTCGATCTGCGGCTGCGGGCGATTCGACTGCTCAGCCGACTACCAAATGGGACCGAGCTGCTCAAACGTCTCCTTTACGCCGAGCACGAACCCGAAATTATTCGCGCGGCTGCGGTACGCAGTCTCTGCCACAACATCCACGTCATCACCCACCTCGACCCACTACTCGACCGCAGGCATCCACCGCTCATTCGCCGTACCACCGTGCATGTGCTCAGTGCAATTGCCCGTCTTCATCAATCGACGGCACTCACTGCACGAACCAGCTTACTCACCGTACTGAACCAACCTGATCTAGACGCAGCCCTGACGACAACCATCATTGAAACGCTCGGCAAGCACGGGGGGAAGCAAGCATTAGCAGCACTCGGTCACATCCTTGCACCGACCTACGGTGTCACACTGCTCGAAACATGGATTACATCGTTTCCGGCGTTAATCGGGCCGAGTGAACAGTGGATTGATCAAGCCGACAACCCAACTGTCCGGGCACTACTAGCCGATCTGATGGTGGCAATTGCCAACCATCCGAACCTCATCGGAGTCGCGCTTGACCGGCCATCGGCATTAATTGCCGGTCACGTCATGATATTGAGTAGCGCCACAGCCCGTACACTTGGCACCATTGGTCAACATCAACCGACATTGATGCCGGCAGTTCGCGCCTTGATCGGTGTCGCGCTGTATGACACCAGCTCACTTCGACCGCTCAGCGAACTACTAAACGCCGACCCATCGTGCGATTTAGTGGCAATTGTCCGTAATACCGAACACGACCCGCCGCTGCGTTATGCCGCTTTGCACACGCTCGCGCAACAGCCTAATGGTGCAGAAGTACTCTTGCATCTTGCCAAACACGCAGACAGCAGTTTGGGCTGTACTGCACTCGATCGGCTCCAACCGCCATTGCCACCAACCCTCAACGAGCAACTGCTACAATTAGTCAACACTGCTACCGACGAAGCGGTGCGACTTGCCGGATTACGGGCACTGGGCCGCAATGCTGACCCTACTGCGGTACCCGCCCTCCTTGAGATTGCGCTGAACAACGAAGAGACCCCTGCGATCCGTGCCGCAGCCCTCGATGCGATAGTTGAGGCACCGGTTGCGCCGCTCACCGAGTTGATCACCTCACAACCAGAACCGATCCGTAGTGCTGCCCTGCGTGCGCTGAGTCGTAGTCCGCAACCGGGTCCGGCCCCTATCTTACACCGCCTTGCCTTCGACCCCGACCGAACCTGTGCGCTCGCTGCGGTAGGCGCGCTCGCCGCCCATCCCGAAACCCATGCGCCGATCCTGGCCCGCTTGATCCGCAGCCATCCCGATCTGGCTGTACGCCTCGCAGCAGCGGCAGCCTTTGATGCGTCGGCAGCCGACGAGACCATACCGGTCTTTGTAGAAGCGTTGCTCTCGCCGTATCCGGCACTCCAAACCCAAGCCTTCCGGCTCCTCGCTGCCATCGCCCCGTATCATGCAGCATTACGTCAACCACTAACCGATCCACAGCAGACGGTTGTCCTTCGGTTTCAAGCGTTGCACCATCTCAGTACATACGAACCGAACGATCCGCTCATTCGCCAAGTAGCAAATGATCCGACGGCACCTGAACAATTACGCTGCCATGCCATTGCCGTACTGGGTCGGCAAGCCGATGCAACCGTCGTTGGCGTATTACTTCGGCTTGCCGGTGATGCTACGCAACCGCTGGCAGTGAAACATGCAGCAATCGCTGCCCTCGACCGGCAATGGACTGAAGTCGGGTACGAGGCGGCGCTCACCGCACTGATTACCCTTGTCACATCACCGATTCCCGAAGTAGCGCTGTGGGCCGGCACGGTACTGCTTGACCGGCTGGTACCGATCGAGATCGGTGAACCGAAAGCAATCGCTAACAAGCTGCTTTCCAGCCACTAGTTCAGTGAAAGGAGCGAGGGATGTCCCACACCAATTTCGTCACGACAAGCCGCGGCTTACGTCGCAACAGTCCACCAATGCGTCTATTTGAGAAAGCAAAACAGTTTGGCATCTGGAACCCCTCACAGCTCGATTTCAGCCGTGACATTGACGACTGGAATCGGCTAAGTGACGAAGAACGCGATTTATTACTACGTCTGACGGCCCTCTTTCAGGCCGGCGAAGAAGCTGTTACCCTCGACTTGTTACCTCTGATCAAAGCCATTGCGCACGATGGACGGCTAGAGGAGGAGCTTTTTCTCACCACGTTCTTGTTTGAAGAAGCCAAGCATACCGATTTCTTTGCCCGCTTCATCAGCGAAGTAGCCCGAGTCGACCACAACCTCAGTTGCTACCATACGCCTAGCTATCGGGCACTGATTTACGACGCACTCCCGCGTGCAATGCAACGTCTAGAGCACGATCCGTCACCGCTCAATCTCGCCGAAGCGTCGCTCACATACAATATGATCGTTGAAGGGGTACTCGCCGAGACCGGATACCACGGCTACTTTACTATTCTCGACACTCACAATCTGATGCCCGGTGTACGTGAGGGGATTCGGCTGCTCAAACAAGATGAGTCGCGTCATATTGCGTATGGCATCTACCTCCTATCACGCCTGATCGCCACCGACCGGCAGATTTGGGATCATATCGTTGAGCGGATGAACGAGCTAGTCATGCACGCCTTAGGCGTCATCGATGAGATTTTTACCAGTTATGATACGATGCCGTTTGGCTTGCAGATCGAGACCTTCAGCACCTTTGCCCTCAACCAATTCCAACGCCGTCTCAATCGGCTGGAACTGGCGTCTCAGCAGAGCCTCGCCGAGATTGAAGGACTGGCGACCGATGATGAGGAAGCCGCATGAGTACGTTCTTGCGACGGGTTGTCTTACTAACCGGTGCCGGTGGCGGATTGGGACGCGAGTTTGCTCGCCAATTGTTGGCTGCCGGCGCCGACCTAATCCTAAGCAGTCACCATCCACATCGACTGACTGCCGCTGCCGAGTTTGCGTCCCACCACCAGACGAGTCCGCATCCCGGTTGCATTCGGGCTTTACTACCGGCAGACTTGAGTGATCCGGCTAGTTGTGACCGGCTAGCCCAACAGGTGATGCACGTGGCCCCCGATCTCGATCTGATCATTCACAACGCCGGCGTCGGTCTGTATGGCCCACTCAATGTTATCCCGCCGGCTGCCATCGAACGACTCTTACAGATTAATCTCCACGCTCCGATCCGACTCACTGCCGCACTCTTACCGATGTTGCATCATCGTCCTAACGGGCAGATCGTCTTCATCTCGTCGATCCTTGGTCGCGCCGCACTACCCAACATTAGTGTCTACAGCGCTGCTAAGTTCGGCCTGCGTGGCTTCGCCGGTGGCCTCACTGCCGACGGCTATTGCGTCAGTACGGTTTATCCTTTTTTCACCCAAACCAACATCCTTGATGCACCACAGTACGGGGAAGGCCCACCACGGCGTGTCCCGCACTGGTTGGTCGATCAACCGCGCCCGGTAGTACGAGCGAGTCTGGCCGGTATCGCCGCCCGTCGCCGACATATCTTTCCTAGTTGGAAAGCAAAACTGTTTGCAGTTGTCGCTGCGGTTGCGCCTGATCTTCTACCGCCGTTTAGCCGGTTGGTGTAGCGACACACCCACCGGCGACGCACGTACCACTGACACATTGCCCGTTGCATCCTTGCGTTCATGTGTAGCGACACACCCCGACTGTGGTACACTACAGACAGCGTTAAGCGAGCACGACGCAGAACCGTACAGTCGCTACCTTTAGCGGCGCTCTACGCTTCCGTGCTTTGATGCTGTAGGATATACATATGAGCGAACTTGCCGCGGAACTGACCCGTCTGACCTGTGATCTCATCCGATTTGAGACGATTGCCGACCGACCTGATCAGTTGCAGGCTGCTATCGATTATGTTGCTGCATACGTCGCCGATCTACCATCGTTGCACATTGAACGGAGTAGCGCAGGCGGTAAACCGGCCCTCGTGATTACCTTACGACCTACGCGATCACCACGACTCATGCTGAACGGCCACCTTGATGTCGTTGTAGGGCAACCACACCAATTTACACCAGAAATACGCAACGGCCGCATTTACGGGCGCGGTAGCCAGGATATGAAAGGTAGTATTGCGGTCATGCTCCGCCTGATTCGGGATTTGGCAACCCAACCCAACCCACCCGATGTCGGTTTTCAGTTTGTGACCGATGAGGAGATTGGTGGTCGTCACGGTACCGGTCGGCTGCGCGACGAAGGCTGGAGCTGCGAATTCATGCTCTGCCTCGAACCAACCGATCTCGGTATTTTGTTCGAGCACAAAGGTGGCATGTGGGCCAAGCTGCGCTTACCCGGTCGTGCTGCTCACGGTTCACGACCATGGGAAGGTGAGAATCCAATTTATCGGCTGGCCCGTGGGATCAATGCGCTGGCCGAACGCTACCCACCACCCACCGGCCCCCACGAATGGCGCACGTCGGTAACCCCAACGGAAATTCACGCCGGTGCCGGTTCACGCAACCAAGTACCAGCAGAGGTGTTCGTTACGTTCGATATTCGTTGGACGCTGGATACAACCCCAGAAGCGATTCAGGCCGATCTCGCTGCTGTCTTCCCCGATAGTGAGTTTGTAAGTGTGATGGCTAGCGCCGGGCTACACACCGATCCTGAACATCACGAAGTTGAACGGATCGCCAACCTGATCGAACGTCATACCGGCCAACCACCACGCTTCTACCGCGAACATTTCGCCACCGATGCGCGTTACTACTCACACATTGGCATTCCGGCCATCTGTCTCGGTCCGGTGGGGGCCGGGTTACATTCGGCTGAAGAGTGGGTGGAGATTGCCAGTCTGGTCACGCTCTACCACATCATTAACGACTACGTCAACAGTATTTAGCAGTCCTAAATAATACCATGCTCTACCTTCTACAAACCTTACCCGGCCTCGCCGCGCTCACATGGCGTGAAGTTGAACAAAAAATCCATACCGACGAACGGACTGCGCCACGCCAAGTTGGGGTGCGTAACGTACCGAGTCGTAACGACCTTATCCTCCTTGATTACCAAGGCTCACCGCGCCGATTACTGGAACTGCGTACCATCGAAGATGTCTTCGTTGTCGCGACACGTGGCTTCAAAATCGCACCTGATGAGCGCGGATTACGCCAGATTCATGCCGCAACCCGAAATGAGGAAGTCGTCAAACCGGCACTCACGTTGTGGCAACGGCTACATGGTGGAAAGCGGAACGGCAGCTTTCGCGTCGTTGCGCGGATGGTCGGCAAACACCGCTTCCAGCGCTATGAGCTAGGGCGGGCTGTCAGTGACGCGATCCGCGACGGCTGGCCAGGCCGTTGGCAGCCGGTAAATGAAGAAGCCGATTTGGAGGTGTGGGCCACCCTGATCGAACAAGAACTGATCGTAGCGATTCGGCTTTCCGATGCGTCGTTGCGCATCCGTGGCAAAATTGCCCACCTCCCGGCCTCACTGCGTCCGGCCCTTGCTGCGACGATGGTCATGCTGACCCAGCCGGCGGCTGACGACATTTTTCTCGACCCAATGGCCGGCGTCGGCACGATCTTGCTTGAACGGGCTGCCGCCGGACCATTTACCGCACTCTACGGCGGTGATATTAGCCCGGCTGCGGTGACGGCTATGCAAGCCAATCTCCGCGGTATCCGTGGTCAGATCGCAATCCGCCGCTGGGACGCGACCAAGCTACCGTTGCCCGACGCCAGCGTGACCAAGGTTGCCGTTAATTTGCCGTTCGGCACCCAGATCGGCGAAGGTGAAGACCTCGAAGAGCTATACCGCGACGTGTTGCGCCAGATCGCGCGTGTCCTCAAACCAGGTGGACGGCTAGTGACCCTCGTCGCCGATCAACAACTGCTCGACCGGGCCAGAACACAGGCAGCACCGGTCTTACGCGCCACGGCTCGCCACCGTGTGCTGGTACTCGGTCATCGGGCAACGATCTGCGAACATATTCGGGTTCCTGATACGGCAGCACCACCACCGCCACCTATACCTGCCGAAGATGACGATTGGGAATAAGTTATGCCAAGCCGACTCCGTTCCCTGATCAGGATACTGATCGTCGTGTTTGTCTTGTGGCTGATCTGGTCACGGCTCCATATCGTGATCTGGGTACCGACGCCATGGTGGGGATTGTTGTTACTGGTAGTGGGCAGCTATCTCGTGATCGAATACGCTGTCGATAGGTTGCTCGGTCAGCGAAGACGGTAAGTGGAAGGGAGGTACCCTCACCCCTCCTTCCACTGGTTATACACCAAACGACGTACTCAGCGTGGCAAACCCAGTGCAGTCATCACCGCCTCTTCCCGCGCACGCATGAGGGCCTCATCGGCAAGACCGTGCTCGTGGTCATACCCCAGCAGATGTAACACCCCGTGTACGGTCAAGTAAGCCAACTCACGGGCTGGGCTATGGCCGTATTCCGCTGCTTGCGCCAACACTCGCTCATAGGAGATAGCAATATCACCGAGGTATCGCGGAAGGTTTGGTGCAGTCACAAACTGGCTACTATCACCATCATCGGCAAACGAGAGAACATCGGTTGGCGCATCAATCCCTCGAAAATCGCGGTTGAGCCGGTGTAATTCGGCATCAGTCGTAATACGAATGCAAACCTCACAACCGGCAGGAACTTGCTCAGCGATTAACACTGCCTGAGCTGCTCGTTCAACCAACGCCGCATCAACCGCCAAACCGTCATCAATCAATACTTCAACGGTATATGTCATAGTGGTGAGTCTCAAACACTGCACAGGATTTGCCGCGCCAGGAGCAGAACATCCCTTTCCCGCTCAAATGAAACCCGCTGTAGAGCTTCATCGAGCGTGAACCAACGTGCATCGTCAACCTCGCCAGCCTGAGGACGAATCTCACCGTGCTCGTAGCGCAGTAAAAAGAGATCGACGTACTTATGCACCCGGCCCGATCCCGAACGGAACCAATACTCGATGGTCGCCAAATGCCGCTCGACCACACCAAACAAACCGGTTTCTTCCGCAACTTCACGCACGGCTGCGGCCTCAGCGGTCTCACCACGATTGACGTGACCCTTAGGCAACCCCCAGCGTTCCCCGCGATCGGTGGCGATTAACGCCACTTCGATCTGCGGGGCAACGATCCGGTAAATAACACCGCCGGCCGAATAGGCTGTACGGTGCGACAATGAACGGCGTGAAGTCATGGGTGTTCGTTCAGGCACGCTTGAGCACCCGACCGGCACGCATATCCCAATAGCGGTCAATCGAGTACTGGATCCGCTCGCGAGCGACATCCGCCGACTCCCAGCCGACCGGCTCGACCCGTGAGCCTTCAAGGTCTTTATACACGGTAAAAAAGTGCTCAACCTCCCGTAAATAATGCGCCGGCAGAGCAGTGTAATTGTGATAATCGGCGAAGAAGGGATCGTACTGCAACACCGCCAGTACTTTGTCGTCCGGCTCACCCTTGTCAAGCATTCGGAACAAACCTAATGGCCGTGCCTCGACAATGCAGCCGGGGAAGGTTGGTAAGTTGGTCATCACCAATACATCGAGCGGATCGCCGTCATCATAGTATGTCTGCGGCATAAAGCCATAGTCGCCAGGATATTGAACGGCTGAATAGAGAACACGATCAAGACGAAAGGCACCGATCCGCTTGTCAAATTCATACTTGTTACGTGAACCTTTCGGAATCTCAACGACAACATGAATAACGTTCGGAACGTCTGGACCGGGCTCTAGATCGTGCCATAGGTTCTGCATTGGCTGCCTCACTTACACTGTATTATCTAACTTAACCTATTACCGCAAGATTATAACACGTAATGGTAGCAGTGTTCGTTAGGCGCCGATAACCAACGATGACACATCAAGATGCCGGCGGCGCTTTGAGCCAAGACCGGCATCAATAATAGTATACAATTTCCCGGTTGGAAATGACCGGTCTCACTTACTGTGCGGCAAACGCCAACCCAATACCCCATGCCTGCTCATTCGGCCAGGCTGACACCGGTGCATAACTAATGATGATCGTATTTGCATTGAAGCGAGCAACTCCACTGATTGCACTTCCAGCCGCTTGACCGGAGAAGGTGACAAGATAGCTACCATCGGGCAGTTGGTATGGCGGGTCAGCTTGGGCCACCGATATCCAATCGGAGACGGTTTGCATCCACGTTGATCCGTTCAGCAAAGCCGAATTAGCGACGGTACGTCGCCCGATGAATCGCCCATTCCCAGTTGCTACCAACTCACCGTTGTTCGTAACCGGCGCAAATTGCCAATAAGCAGGGTAGCGTATTGTCGCCAACCCAATTTGCGCAGTTACGAGATCTTCAGGAGCCCAGATGAGTGGACTGGCATAATCAACGTTGTTCGTCACCATCTTCTGGGGCAGACCTTTCGTCGAGAGACGCCAAAGCTCACCGGGTGTGGTGACACTATAGAGGGGGTCGTTCGGATCGGCTGTTGCATTCCAATTCTCGGGAGTAAGTACCACTAGACTATCACCTTGTGGTGACCAAGCTGCTGAGGTAATGCGTGGCAACTGCGCTACCACTGTACCAAACAGATTGAGATTACCGCTCGGTAAAATCTCACTCCGTTGTCCTTTCAGTTGGACTAACGCAAATTCCCAAATGTCGTAGCCGCTGAAGCCACGAGGATCACTAAAGTTATATTCTACCGAAGCGACATACTGACCATCAGGCGAAAAGGCCGGTGGACGGAGCCAGCCTGTTCCGATCAGAGTCGGATTTTCAGTACCTCCGCTACTATCGGTAATCATTGTCAGATTAAGATCAACTAACGCCTGATAACCAAGAAAACGCTGATAGGCTACCATCTTCGCATCCGGTAGCCACGCTGGCCGATACACCAGATACCCCGATCCGGGAGAACCATTGGCCGTCGCCAGATTCCACGCATTGGCACCGGCCCGATTCACTAATCGAATGGCATTGTTTTGGCCGGGAAAGTTCAAGGAACCAGGTTGAATCGATGGAGACGTTGCAAAAGCCAAACGACGACCATCAGAGGCGAATACCGGATCGCAGCCCGACCCAATGGTAAGCTCGTTGAGCGTCGGCAGGTCAATCAGGTACACAGTCGCCGTAGCACACCAATTACTCCATTGCATCCAATCGAACGGCAACGTAGGTGGTTGAGGAGCGGCTGCATACGCCAGCGTTAATCCATCAGGTGCCCAACTCAACCCATATGCGATCTTGCCCGATACCAACGTTTGCACCGAACCACTACTACGGTCGATCAGATTGATGGTCTGATTGGAAGCCACTGCAAGATGCCGACCCGTCAGATCAATCGCCACGTCACGTACATTATTCGCCAACACCCGTTCCTGGTTACTTGACGGATCGATGGCCACTAACGATCCACCACGCAAAAATAGAATCTCCTCTGGGTATGTTGGCGCAAGAACCACCGGTTGAGGCAGTGGCGTTGGCGGAATTGGTGTCGGCGTCGGGGCAGGAGGAGTCGATGTTGACAGAAGCGTTGGCACCACTGTCGGTAGCTGTAACGTTGGCACCGCCGTCGGCACAACATTAGTAATCGCAATTGTCGGTGGTGGAATATTCGATACCGGTGATGCTATCGGCGATGTTGTTCCCGCTACTGTGCATCCAACCAGTACCAATAAGCAGAGTAGACCCAGGCGATACAGCATAACGTTCTCCTTAGCGATGCATCTGTATGGTATCATTCTGCATATCATCATGACGAACGTGATCGGCGATTTGTTTCTGAATACGAAAGTGCAAAGACCCAAAAAAGACCGGTTAGGTGTGCAGATAACAGAAAACCCGCGCCGCAGATGCCTCATGTTGGTCACCCAACCACTTTTGTGTCTTTGCACGTGAAAAGTAGTGAACAAATTTTACTGCTGAACCAGCGTATTCAGATCGACTAAAATCTCAATTTTCCCTGCCGCTTCAGCTGCACTTCGCAGCTCAGCCACCCATGGCAAAAACGTGGCAGAAAATGCTTCTTGCCCAGCAGGTGTGTCTAACAACGCCCGATCCTCGAAACTGCGCACCTCTGGCCCGCCAGTCACCTCAATGATATGCCAACCGAAATCGGTTTGGACCAGGCGTAATTCGCCCGGTTGCATACTAAAAATCGCCTCTTCAAACGGAGCAACATAGACGCCACGTGGCGCCCAACCGAGATCACCTCCTTGCGCCGCCGATCCTGGATCATCCGAGCGCGTTCGCGCTAGCGCAGCAAAATCGGCTCCATTCCGCAATTCGGTCAGAATAGCTTCGGCAGTGGCCTTGCGACTCTCAGCTTCCTCCGGCGTAGCCGCGACCAAAATATGCCGCGCCCGCACCTGTTCAGCAGTTGTATGCTTGAGTAGCATCTGCTCAATCAACTGATCACGCCGCAACAACCGCCGTAATTCAGCTTCGTCGGCGATGTTGTTACTCTGCAAAAACTCAGCAAATTTCGCGTCATCACCACCAGCCTGCGCCAAGCGCAATTGCTCCACCTGCGCATCAACCACGGTCTCATCGACCATCGCCCCTTCCTGACGGGCCGCTTGGACAACCAGCTCGACATCGATCATCTGATTAACGAGTGTTTGTACATCTCCGCCTGGCAAATAGAAGCGATCAAAATCTTGTCGCAGGATATATTCATCACCGACACGGGCAATAGCTCCTTCTGGTGCATTCGAGACTGTCGCAGGTGATGCACTTGTTGTCGGCGCAGATGGTACGTTCGTCGCCGAATCGGCTACCGTCGGCCCAGACGGTGCTCCACAGGCGGTCAAGACCAAACTCGCCGCCAGCACCAGACTAACTACATAGACAAAAAAACGATCCAGGCTCACACAAAACTCCTCTCACACCAAAACCGGGCGTATTACAGACAATATGCCACAATATAGGTATCGTACCATATCTTACCACCCACAGCATAATCGGTACTACCCACTTCTCGGCCAAAGTATGGTAAGATGGCGCGCTAGTGAAGCAGAACATCAGTGAGGCGCTCAAGCCATAGTCTGATACCTTGTTGCACTGGAGGAATAATCTATGGGCCTCATGGAAGGCAAAAAAGGCCTAATTCTCGGTGTTGCCAACGACCGCTCGATTGCATGGGGCATCGCCCAAGCGTTGCATCGTGAAGGAGCAACGATTGGCTTTACGTACCTTGGTGAGGCGCTTGAACGGCGGGTACGCCCCTTGGCCGAAAGCATGCATGCACCGCTGATCGAGCCGTGTGACGTGTCGAAAGATGAAGACATCGCAGCACTTATGGAACGCACCCGCGAGACGTTCGGGCAGATCGACTTTCTCGTTCACGCGATCGCCTTTGCCAACAAAGAGGAACTCAGCGGTACAATCCTCAATACGACCCGCGAAGGCTTCCGCATTGCACTCGAAATCAGTGCCTACTCACTCATCGCACTGGTCAAAGCTGCCGAGCCGCTCTTTGCCCCTAACGCCAGCGTACTCACCCTGACCTACCACGGTTCACGTCAGGTCATTGGAAGTTATAACGTGATGGGAGTAGCCAAAGCAGCGCTCGAAGCCAGCGTGCGCTACCTCGCTGCCGGTCTCGGACCACGTGGCATCCGAGTGAACGCGATTAGCGCCGGCCCGATTCGGACGCTTGCCGCCAGTGGTATTGCCAATTTTCGCAGCTTACACAAGCACTTTGCCGAGTACGCACCGTTACGCCGCAATGTCACGATTGAGGATGTCGGCAATGCAGCCCTGTATCTCTGCTCACCACTCTCAGCCGGTGTCACCGGTGAGATTCATTATGTTGACGGTGGATTCAACGTCGTTGTGCCAGGCAGTAGTGACGAATTATAACTATACCGTGAATCTGAAGACCCACCAAGAGATATTCTATTTCGTGAGTAGCCGTTCTGTCCGCAGTGTGCTACAATGAAGCAACATGCGCACTGCACTGCGGAGGAAAGCATGGTAGAGGTTGCAGTTGTATCAACCGATAGCGCGACCGCACAACGACTGGCCGCTCTCATAACCGGTCACGACTTTCGTGTCACTACTTATACACCCGATGCCTTACCGGCTACACTCCCGGCACTGTTTATCATTGCTATGCCGGCCCTGTCTTCGCCGGAAGAACAGGTTATCGAGCGCCTCCGTGCCGATGAAACGACTGCAAATGTGCCTATCGTGATTGCGAGCGCTTTGCCGATGAATGAGCTTCAATCGGTACCTTACGCCAGCGATTGGACGATTGCGATAGTGCCTGAACCGGTCGAGGCAACCGTCTTAATCGAGACGATCAATTTTCTATTAGGACAACCATAGCTATCAACATACGTTCTCGAGCACTGCTACATTCGTAGCGAGAGCGCTGCCTCGTAGGCAGCGCTCTCGTCGTATAGGGCAGGAAGTGGCAACAACCTTTTACTCGATGCCTTCGCTCTTATCGTCGTGCTGAAAACCGCATCTTACCCGTAATCAACCTCCTTTCAGCGGAACATCATCGGCAGATAGGTTCGATGGACGGGCGCTGCGAACACGGTTGGCTGCCTCATGATTATCGGAACGTAAAGGCGATACGATGGAGCCGGTTGTGCCGTCGCCGTCGGGGTCGCCGTCGGGGTCGCCGTCGCCGTCGGGGTGTCTGTCGCCGTCGGGGTCGCCGTCGCCGTCGGGGTCGCCGTCGCCGTCGGGGTGTCTGTCGCCGTCGCCGTCGGTGTGACCGTCGCCGTCGGGGTGTCTGTCGCCGTCGCCGTCGCCGTCGGCGTGACCGTCGCCGTCGCCGTCGCCGTCGGCGTGACCGTCGCCGTCGGGGTCTCCGCCACCGTCGCCGTCGGGGTGTCTGTCGCCGTCGCCGTCGGGGTTGGAGTTGGCACAGATGCCGTAAACTCAAACGCACCTATGTCGCAGCGGGCTACACTATCACCATCACCATCGACCGGACGAGCGACACCGCGCTGATCGCTAACTGAAGGACAGTAGCCTGTTACGGCGTCAATTGCAGGAGAACCTGGTGACAAGGGGAAGAGTTGACGCCCCGGCCCACCAAAGTCAGTAAGTGGACCAAGATTCGGATCGGCGCCAAGATTGCCTCCATTATTGATGCCGCAAGCATTTATCCAATTCAAACTAATCGGATTTATACATCCTTCAACAATAGTGTGGGTAAACCTGGGTGTTGCTCCAGATACATTACTTACTCCAGCATGGGCCTGAGCACTATTACCCCAGATAATCACCCTCCGTACCTCAGGATTACTGCCCGAGTTATTATACATCCCGCCACCCTTCTGGTCTGCGTGGTTGCCGCTAAAGGTGACGTGGATGATCTCTGGACTGCTATTTGAATTAAACATCCCACCGCCATAATCAGCACGATTGTTGGCGAAGGTCACATTCTTCAGAGTCGGATTAGTGGTGGTACAGATGGTACTGATCTGTTCATTAAACATTCCTCCGCCAAAATAGAGCGCAGTGTTGTCCATGAACGTAACAGTCTCTAGCTCTAGTCCGCAAAGACTGTGATCATTGTACATCCCACCACCGCTCGAGGCATAATTACCGGCGAAGGTAATGTGACGTAGCGAAAAGCTACTATTGTAGCTGTACAGCCCACCACCTTTGTCGAAAAAAACTCCACCATCCGCTTGGCCCCCGGTAATCACAAATCCGTCAAGAACGGCGCCGGTTACTCCAGATGCTGTGACGACGTGATAGCTGTTCGCGCCATTGATCTCCGTTGTCACACCGTTAGCGTCAATACTATCGTTGTTATCAATATCGCCGCTCAGAACAGTGATATTGGTGATATTACGTTGACTCAGACTTGTTTCGATACCGGCAAATCCTCCATAAACGGCCACATTGCTCTTAAGTGCAAAACTATCACTACGTGTACTTCCGGGTTTATAGACACCCGCCTGTACCCAGATCTGCTGACCGGCTACCGCATTGGTAAGCGCAGTCTGCAAGGTACATGCATTCGCCTATGACGAACAATCGCCACTGCCTACTGCGGTCGGCGCTACATACAACACACCTGTTGCTTGTACTGGTGCCGTATTGTAGCCGATAATGGATAGACACAGCACGATAATTGCACTAGCGATTACCAACGGATGTTTGGCATTCATAGCGCACCTACGACGACAATTCAGACTCATGCTCAACGCTAACCCATCCCCTCTGTCACTACGGCACCATCTAACGCCCATCATCAAAATGCAACTGCATCCTTCGACATGAGTGCAACCGCTCTTCTTGGAGTATGTCTTGTTCAAATACCAAATACGCCCTAACTATGGTACAGATAAGTATACGACAACGATGTTACCGAATTGTTACCGAAAGAAGGGGAATTTACCAGAGAGGGCAAGAATGCTGGTTGTGTTGGTCAACACCAACCGATGACTACAACGGATTGTAGTCATCGCCACCCAACCGAATACGAACATGCAAATCCCCCTTCTCTCGCGCCGGAGAGAAGGGGGAGGCGATAACAGAACCTTTTTCTATCCACCAAACACTACCAATGACCGCTCAACCAGTGCAAAGACCGGCGCCGGAATCAGGCCAATTGCAATCGTCCCAATCGCAGCAAGCGCAATATCAACGGTTAGGCCACGGTTTAGGGTTGGGGTCGGTTCGCCTTCTGGTTCGGTCATGAACATACGAATAATAACACGGAGGTAGAAGAAGGCTGCAATCGCGCTCGTCACCACCCCGACCAGTGCCAACCAGGGCAAACCACCTTCCCATGCGGCGGTCAGAGCATAGAACTTTGCCATAAATCCGGCCATTGGCGGAACACCGGCCAGCGAGAACATAAAGATTGCCATAGCCACTGCCAACAGCGGCTGACGCTGGTACAGGCCGGCAAAATCATCGAGCCGCCACGCATTTTCGCCCTGATGCTCAAGCGCAATCAGTACGGCAAACGCACCAAGATTACTCAACGCATACACCAACATATAGAACAGGAACGCTTCAGGCCCGCGCTGCTCGCCGGCAACCATCACCCCAAGCATCACATAACCGGCATGACCAATGCTCGAATAGGCCAGCATCCGCTTTACATTCGTCTGCGCCACCGCACCGAGATTACCAACGACCATGGTCAGAGCAGTCAGCCCGGCCAACACCGGCAGCCAGTATTCATTGAGCGTAGGCAAGCCCTCAAAGAGCAACCGCACCAGGGCTGCAAGCGCGCCACCTTTGGTACCAACGCTCATAAACGCCGCCACCGGCGTCGGTGAACCCTCATAGACATCGGGCGTCCACATGTGGAAAGGTGCAAGCGCCACCTTGAACGAGAAGGCGATCAGCACCATTGCCGCCCCACCGAGCAAGAGCGTTAGGTTCAGATCACCGATACCGCGACTCGCTGCATAGGCCCCGATCTCGCCGAGCCGCGTCGAGCCGGTAGCACCGAAGATCAAGGCAATCCCGTAGACGAAGAAACCGGCGGCAAACGCCCCTAACACCAAATACTTCATCGCTGCCTCTTCCGAGGTCAGTCGCGGGTAGGCAAAACCGGTTAAGATATACAGCGTAATCGAAAGAGTTTCTATTCCCAAAAAGAGCACAATCAGATCGGTGCCTTGAGCCAGCAAAATCATCCCGCTCACGGCAAACATGATCAATGGATAATACTCGCCCTGCTCGATCCCTTGACCAGGCAAATACTCCAACGACATTGTAATGCTGAGAATGCCGATCAGCAGGAAAATCCATGTGAGCGTGAGCGCAAACGGATCCAAGCGCAGCATGCCGCCAAAGGTCGTACCGGTCACGCCCCACAGCGGCAAACCGACCAATCCGGCTGCTACCAAGCCACCAATCGCGAGATAGCCGGTCAGTTTCTTGCGACCATCAGGTATGAAGAACACATCAACTAACAACAACACCGTCGCCCACGTAACAACAACTAACAGGGGCGCCAGTAAACGTAGATCCACCGGTGGGATCGTCAATGAATCCATGTGTATCTCCTCCTCAACGGCATAGGGGCGGTGAACGGTCTGCCCACCCCTCAATGCCGGCAATACGTTTTAGAAGATCATATTCCGGTTCATCAACTCCCCGCCACTTGCGCCATCAAATCTGCTACGAGTGCAGCCACACTATACTGCATTCCATTGAAGAAGAACACCGGATAGATGCCGATCAATACAATAGGAATGCTCAAAAGCGCAAATGTCGTTAGCTCACGCCGATTCAAATCGGGCAGCTTCGTATTATCCGGCTGATGTACCTCACCCATAAAGAGCGAGCGGAAGAGTTTGAGCAGATACGCGGCGGCCAATACGACACCGCCGACGGCAAAGGCAACGTAGATCCATCCCAGCAAAGGTGAACAGAATGCGCCGGTGATGATCGTAAACTCACCAACAAAACCGTTGAGACCCGGTAGACCGGCCGACGAAAGCGCAACCAGCAGACTGAAAGCGGCAAAGACCGGCATTACCTTCCACAACCCGCCGTAGGCTGCCAATTCGCGAGTATGTCGCCGTTCATAGAGCACACCGACCATCAAAAAGAGCGCACTCGTACTGAGACCATGATTGACCATCTGCAACACAGCACCGCTAATTCCTTCGGTGTTGAGGGCAAAGATTCCCAGAACGACGAACCCCATATGGCTCACCGACGAATAGGCGACCAACTTTTTCATGTCCGATTGAGCAAAGGCAACAGCCGCGCCGTAAATAATACCGATCACGGCAAGTATCGCCAGTGCCGGTGCTGCCCACTGCGAGGCTGCCGGGAAGAGCGTCAAATTGTAGCGAATCATGCCGTAGCCGCCCAGCTTCAACAACACCCCTGCCAGTACCACCGAACCGGCGGTCGGCGCTTCAACGTGGGCATCGGGTAACCACGTATGGAACGGCCATAGCGGTACTTTGACGGCAAAGGCCAGGAAAAATGCGCCAAACAGCAGCCGCTCGGTGAGACTATCAAGGGTCAGCCGACCGGCGCGCAAATCACTAACAAACCGGCTAAAACTGAAGGTACCGCGAAATCCAGGCTCAATTTCGGCAATCGCATTACGGTGCAGGATATGCAATGCAATTAACGCCAACAGCATGAAAACTGAGCCGGCAAATGTGTAGAGAAAAAACTTACGCGCTGCGTAAATTCGGTTCTGACTACCCCAAATACCGATCAAGAAGGTCATCGGGATAAGGGTAAACTCCCAGAACAGGTAGAATAACAAGAGATCCTGCGCGAGAAAGACGCCGATCATGGCCGTCTGCAAGATCAGCAGCAGAATCTGGAAGTTACGCACATCTTTATGCACCGAATCCCACGTCGAAAGCACAACGATCGGCCCCAAAAAGGTGGTCAACATGACCAACCAGAGGCTGATCCCATCAATGCCCAAACTATAAGTTGCGCCAACAATCGGCAACCAAGGCACTTCTTCGACAAATTGCATGACCGGCGATGCACCGACGACAGTTGTCTGGAGCGGATTTGTTTCAAACCGCAGCGGCAACAGGAGCGAGAGCAAAAAGACGACCACCATCGTGGCAAGTGATACCCGGCGGGCCAGCTCGGCATTGGCGCGCGGCACAAAGAGCAGCACCAAGGCGCCGGCTGCCGGCAACCAAAGGATGAGCGAGAGGAGCGGAAAGCCTAGCTGATTCATAAATCTCCCCTATGGAGCAGCGTATCAACAAGCTGGTTGTCAACCGCTGCCCCGGCCATCCCACACCGGACGCAGCGCGGCGCGACCGGCAATCAGATTGCCAGACACCCGATCCGGTTGCGCCACCGGTTGCGCCTAGCGGGCAAACCAGAGCATAAAGCCAAGAACGAGTAACACGCCGACGGTGAAGACGAGCGCATAGGTGCGCACATAGCCGGTTTGCAAGGCACGCACCCCATTGGCCAAACCACCGAAGAAGCGGCCAATACCCATCACCAATCCATCAACACCCTGCGGATCGAACACGAGGGCGAGAAAATCGGCCAGCCGCTCGAAACCGGCAACCACCGTGCGCTGGTAGAAGCGATCAAGGTACCACGCTTCCGCCATCCCTTCCCAAATATCACCGCTGTAGCGGTAGGCTGGGTCTTTACCGCCAATCTTGATCTTAGCCGCGTTGACGGTATAGACCCACCAGCCAAGATAGCCCATACCGACTGCACCGATAGTGGCTACCAACGCCAGCCACAGATTAAATTCGCCGGCCTGCTCGTGCAACACCGGTTCGAGCCAGTCGGTCAACCAGTGCAACACCGGTAGATTGATGGCACCACCAATGACCGCCCCAACAGCCAACACGATCAGCGGTACCGTCATCACCGACGGACTTTCGTGCGGATGATAGCTCGGATCACGTTGTGTCCCGAAGAAGACCAACGCAACCTGCCGACCCATATAGAAGGCGGTAAGCAACGAGGTGAGGAAGAGGATCAAGAAGATCGGAGTGTGCCCATGACTCACCGCGTGCGCTAATATTTCATCTTTACTCCAGAAGCCGGCAAACGGGATAATCCCGGCCAGCGCCAACGCCCCAATTAGATAGGTGCGGAAGGTGATAGGCATCGCATCCTTCAAGCCACCCATACGCCGCATATCTTGGGTATCATGTGTCCCATGGATGACCGAACCGGCAGCCAGAAAGAGCAGTGCTTTAAAAATGCCGTGGGTTAACAAGTGAAAAATTGCGGCGACATACGCTCCCATACCACACGCTGCCACCATAAAACCCAATTGGGAGACAGTACTATACGCCAGCACTCGCTTAATATCCCATTGAGCCATTGCCGCCGTACCGGCGAGCAGCGCAGTCAACGCCCCGATCCATGCCACCCAGCCTTGCGTTGTAAACGAGGCCACGAAGAGCGGTTCGGTACGCGCCATCAGGTACACCCCACCGGTCACCATAGTCGCGGCGTGGATGAGTGCCGACACCGGTGTAGGACCGGCCATTGCATCAGGGAGCCAGACGAAGAGTGGGAATTGTGCACTCTTACCGGTTGCCCCGATCAGTAGGAGAAACGAGATCGCTGTGCTTGCAAAGATTGGCTGCCACGTAGGACCAATCCGCAAACCGGCAATATCGCTCACCCGCTCGAGAAAACCGAGTTGACCACTTTCGCCATCGCCGTAAAAGTTGAGGGTACCAAAATAGGCAAAGATGGCCAACATCGCTAAAATAAATGCCGCATCACCAATTCGGTTAACGACAAACGCTTTGACTGCCGCTTCGCTGGCCGATTTGCGCTCGAACCAGAACCCGATCAACAAGAACGAACACAGACCGACACCTTCCCATCCGAGGAAGAGCAGCAACAAATTATTTGCCATCACCAGAAAGAGCATCATGGTGACGAACAAATTGAGGTAGGCGAAATAGCGCACCACCCGCGGATCACCGTGCATATAGCCGATCGAGTAGACGTGAATGAGCGCACCAACACCGGTAATCAACAGCGCCATGACTGCCGTCAGCGGATCGAACATCACGGCAAACGGCACTCGAAAACTACCGGTATTGATCCATTCCCACGCCGTACTCACAATCCGTCGCTCTTCCGGTGGCATGCCGGCCAACATACTGACCGCGATCAGCGTCACTACAAACGCTGCCGCAACCATACCGCTCGCCACCAATCCTGCCTCACGCTCGCGACGAATCACAAACACGTTTAACAAAAAACCTATAAATGGCAGCAGCGGTATCAGCCAGATCAACAGTTCCATGGTTGGCTAGCCCTTCAATGTACTGACTTCATCCACATCTGCTGTACGTTTGGTACGGAAAATCGATACCAACAGCGCCAAACCGACCGCTACTTCAGCAGCGGCCACCGTAATGACAAAAAAGACTATCACCTGTGCTTCAACTCCAAGCCGCTCACGCGCAAAAGCTACCAAGGCCAAATTCGCCGCATTTAGCATCAATTCGACCGACATAAAGATCACAATTGCATTCCGTCGTAGTAACACACCGAGCACGCCGATGGTAAACAAGATGGCGCTGAGCAGCACATAATACGACGTGGGCACCATCAGATTTTCCTCCCGCGCTGACTCAACACAACAACGCCCACCACAGCAATCAGCAGAATAAAGCCGGTTACTTCAAACGGGAGCAAATAATCGGTAAAGAGTAATCCACCCAGTGAACGCGGATCGGTAAACGACACGAGCGCTGCACCGTCGGGTGGAGGGGTGGTAGCACCGCCTAACCCAACCACAACCGCTACGACCAATAATGCCAAACCGAGTACCAAGGCCAACGGCTGCTGCCATGCGATACGGTCAGGTGCATCTTCGACCTTTTCAGCGCCCAACAACATGACGACAAATAAGAAGAGCACCATGATCGCACCAGCATAGACGGTAAGCTGGATCGCGAAGAGAAATGGGGCATACAAGAGAAGAAAGAGCACTGCAATAGCGGCAAAGTTGAGTAGTAGGAAGAGTGCGCTATGCACCGCATTGCGCGATACCACCATCGCGACTGCCCCAACAATTGCGATCAGCGCCGTAATCAAAAACAAGATCAATTCCATACACCGCGCTCCATACGGGACGGGTTTGCAGGCGCAAAGCTAGCCGGATGAGACCGATTTTGCGGGCAACCGCATCCCCGTAGCAACCAACCTGATCACAGATCAATCTTTGCCGGCGGGCTAGGCTGGCGATTAAGCTGCTGCAAAATCGGCGGCGGCTCACCGTGCCCCTTGTCCGGAGGAACTAACAACATCTCTTTGGTATAGATCGCAGCACGGCGATCATAGAAACTGAGTTCGTACTGATGTTCGAGCACAATCGCGTTGGTCGGGCAGGCATCTTCGCAGTACCCACAGAAGATACAACGCAGCATATTGATCTCATACACGGCAGCGTAGCGCTCACCGGGCGAACGAGGATTAGCCGGATCGTTTTCCGCCGGTATGACTAAAATTGCATCTGCCGGACAAGCGGCGGCACACAGCGCACATCCAATACAGCGTTCTTGACCGTTGGCGAACCGTTTGAGTTCGTGACGACCCCGAAACCGTTCCCGCACCGGTCGCTTCACTTCAGGATATTGAACAGTAACCGGCGGTTTAAATAGATAACGTAGCGTTGTGCCTAACCCCTTGACCAGTTCTTTGATCATAGCTCTATCCTTTCAGCGGGTTACAGACTACCCGTGCCGTTCTACCATATGATATTCCTCTGACAACGCACGCTAATTCCCATGCGGCAATTGAATATCGCCGACTAACGTCACATTGTCAACCGGTTTGGGAGTACGGTTGAAGCCAATCGCAATCGCAATCGTCAATGCACCGAGGCCAAACAAAACCCACGAATGCACGACCCGATCGGGAATGAGCACTATCACCACGGCGGTGTAGGCGAGATTAAGGAGACCCAACGGCAGCAACCACTTCCACCCCAGATCCATCAGACGGTCGTAGCGCAGACGCGGCCATGAAGCCCGGATCCAGACCGAAATAAAGAGGAACACAACCACCTTGAGCAAGAATGAACCGAGCGAGACAATCCCGAAGACAATGCTACCGGCAACCGGCCCGGCCAGTGCTGTCACTTCACGGCCGAGGATGTCGAGACCGGGGAAATGCCAACCACCGAAGAAGAAGGTGACGGTCAATGCCGAAACGGCGATCAGTTTGATGTATTCGGCCATGAAGAAGAGGGCAAACTTCATCGAGCCGTATTCGGTGTTGTAACCGCCGGTCAGCTCTTGTTCGGCTTCGACCAAATCGAACGGCGCCCGCACCACTTCGGCAGTAGCGGCAATCATGTAGAGGAAGAAGCCGAGCAGTTGGGGAATGACGCCCCACAACCAACCACGCTGTTGGGCGATGATCTCGTGGGTCGAGAGCGTACCGTATGTCATTACCACGCTCAGCACCGCGCATCCCAGTGCTAACTCATACGAAATGAGTTGGGCCGAGGAACGGATCCCACCCAACATCGAATATTTGTTGTTTGAAGCCCAACCGGCCAGGGTGATTCCGTACACACCAATACTCGTTATCGCGAGAATGTACAGAACCCCAATATTCAAATCGGTAATCTGTAGAATATTCCACAGATTGGTGCGATTGGGATCATAACACGCTTGATAATCCCAGTTCAGGTTGAGACAACCAAATGGGATGACCGCCCAGATGATCAATGCCGGTATCACTGCTAATGCCGGAGCCAATAAGTAGACCGGCTTATCAGCCAATGCCGGCACAATATCCTCTTTGAAGAACAGCTTGACCGCATCGGCAGCCGGTTGTAAAAAACCGGCCGGCCCGGCCCGGTTAGGACCAACACGGTTTTGCAATCGGGCCAACAGCCGCCGCTCAAACAGGGTTAGATAGGCAAAGGCGGTAGTCACGGCCAGCGTGATCACAAAACATTGAATAACGATAATCAGAATGGTAAGCCAATCCATAATCGCTTCCTTGCTACCCCATCACCACCTTAGCCAGACTTACCCGTGTCCGTGGCCCAGTTTCGATGGTCGCTGCCGCGACATCGGCCAAACCTGCCGGCAACAAGACAATTCCTGCCGGCAAATCGGCCGACACCCGTGCTGCGATCACCAATTCGCCGGCGGCTGAAGTGAGACGCACCCGATCACCGCTATGAATATTCAGCTTCGCCGCATCCTCGGTACTGATAGCAACGTAGCCGGGTGGGATCAACCCTTGTAGCTTCGAGCCACGTAGATGGCGGTCGCCATCGTAAGCCAACACCTGTTCGAGCAACAGGAGCGGACGTTCATCGGTAAATGGTGTGGTCGCGCCGGTGAAGGTCAGCCGCGAGGAGGCCATCGCCGCCAAGGACGGCAAGACCAGGCCAACACCTTCACTGTTGGCATAACTCGTTCCGTCGTAATAGATGGCGTCATCAAACTGACGCCCCCAACCGCCACCGGTACCGGTAGCGGCCAGTGCAGCGTAGGTGATGCCGGCATAGCCTCGTACCTGAGCGGCGATCTCATCGGCTACATCAGATGCGACCACATACTCCCAAGCTTCTCCTTTCACAGGGATAGACCCGTTACGTCCACCCCCAATCGGGACCATTGCCAGCGCATTAGCAACTGCGGCCACAATTTGCCAATCGGGGCGAGCCTCACCAACCGGCGAACAGGCTTGCCGCGAACGCTGCACCCGCCGTTCGGCATTAGTGTAGGAGCCTTCACGTTCGGCGACGCTTGCCGCCGGCAACACAACATCGGCCAGTTCGGCACTAGCGGTGAGGAAGAGGTCTTGCACAACTACAAACTCAGCAGCATCGAGGGCAGCACGTGCGGCAGGTAGTTTAGCCGCCGGATCGACACCGGCCAGCCAAATGGCCCGCACCTTACCGGTTTGAGCCGCCGCCCAGATGCCGTTGGCATCCAACCCGCGTTGTTTACGTGGCTCGTACCCAGGCCCGGCATCGGGGCGCACACCCATCTCGATTGCACCGCGGCTATTGCCGCCCGCCAACAATGCGATCATACCATTATTGGCCTTCCCCACCTTGCCGGTCAAGATCATCAGCGCAGCCAGTGTCTCGACCAAGGCCAGACCGGCACTCCGCGCTTCCCAACCGTAGACGATCAGACTGTGCTCGGCAGTGAGGAAACTCTGGGCAATTGAGGTCAATACGGCTTCACTTAAGCCACACGCAGTAGCAAAATCGGCCAGCTTAGCCTGACTTAATGATCGGCGCAATTCATGCCAGCCCTGCATCCGTTCAAGCGTCGCCAGCTTAGCACCGTTCTCTAAGGCTGCCTTAAGCAAACCTTGGGCAAACGCCAGCTCACCTGCCGGTGCATACCGCACCACCGTCGTTGCCGAGCGTTCGAGCTTCGTCGGGCGTAGTCCGGCGACAATCAGTTTACCGCCGCGCTGAGCAATACCGCGCAGACGTAGCATATAGAGAGGTGCTTCTTCTTCAGGATCGGCTCCTACCACCAGCACCACCGCTCCGGTACCCAGTTTGCTCAAATCCGTCTCTGGGCCAGGTGCTAGCAACCCACCCATCTCGTCGGGAGGTAACGCCGCCGGTCCACCGATCCCGGTATCGATATTCTCGCTTCCCAGCTCACGTAGCAAGCGTTGGAACAGGTAGAGATCCTCGTTGCTAAGCTGTGCTCCGGCCAACCCGGCTAACGCATTCCCCCCATAACGTGTCCGAACTATCGTCAATTGATCGGCCACCACTTCGAGTGCCTCATCCCAACTGACCGGAACCAGTTTGCCATCACGCCGTACTAACGGTGTGGTCAGGCGGTCCGGCGACTCGATAAAGCGATGGCCATAGCGTCCTTTGTCACAGATCCAAATATCGTTGACGGCCGCGTTCTCACGGGGCATCACCCGCATCAGCCGATCGTGACGCATATCGAAGGTCAAATTACAACCAACCGGGCACAAGGTGCAGATCACCGGCTTACTCTGCAACTCCCATACCCGTGCCTTAAAGCGAAAGTCACTGCTAGTCAGCGCCCCCACCGGACAAATATCGGTTGTATTACCGGAAAATTTGCTGTTGAAGGGTGGGTCCGATTTTGAGATAATCATCCAGTTACGGCCACGATTATCGAAACCGAGCACCGGATCATCGGCAATTTCATCTTGGAAACGCACGCAGCGCGCGCAGAGAATACAGCGTTCGCGGTCGAGATAGATCAGATCGCCGAGCTTAACCGGCTTTTCAAAATGGACCTTATCGTTGTAATCGAAACGTGAAACTGCCGGCCCCCAACCCATCGTCAGGTTCTGCAACGGGCATTCACCGCCCTTATCGCATACCGGACAATCGAGTGGGTGTGAGGTCAGCAGAAATTCGAGAATGCCACGCTGGGCGAACTTCACCTCTTCGGTGGTTGTTTTTACCACCATACCAGGGCTAACCGGTGTGGTACAGGCCGTCTGCAACTTTGGCATCATTGTGATCACAGGTTGACCGTTAGCATCGAGCACCGGCTGACGTGTCGCCGGATCGATCTTTGGCGTACCGACTTGAACCAAACACATACGGCACATACCGACCGGTTTTAGGCGTGGATGGTAACAAAACACCGGGATCGCAATTCCGGCCTGACGGGCTGCGTCCACAATATTAGTACCGGCAGGCACCGTTACTTGCACACCATCGATGGTAAGCGTCACATCTGACATTGTACGTTACCCTATTCTAGTAGCGGGTGTACCTTTGGCCCTTCGTCCCAGACTCTTTCCCACGGAGGCGGTAATTTGACCCGCTCCCGCTGTGTAAGCGGAAGGGAACCTACCCCGGCGGTCAAGATATCCCAATCCCCAACTCACCGTGTTGCGCTTGTCCTACCGGTGAGCTGTCAGCCGAATATGGTGTCCATTATGACCAACACTCCGCTTAACCAGCGTCTCGAATTCATGTGGGAAGAGCTGCAATGCACTTTTTATCGGCATCACCGCACTTTCACCAAGCAGACAGAAGCAATTCCCGGCCATTTGGCGATAAATGCCGTGGAGGGTATCAATATCAGCCGCAGTCGCGTGACCTTCCTCCACCATACGATGGAGTACTCGCACCAACCAATGGGTACCCTCGCGGCAGGGCGTACACTTCCCACAACTCTCGTGCTTAAAGAACTCATCCATCTTGTAGGCGAGGTGTGGAGCCGAGACGGTATCGTTGAGCACAATGACTGCCCCAGAACCGAGCATCGAACCGGCAGCCGCCAAACTTTCGTAATCGAGCGGCACATCGAGATGATCGGCGGTCAACCATGGTGCGGAAGCGCCACCGGGAATGATAATCTTCACCGGACGACCACCTTTCATCCCACCACCATATTCGGGCGACTCGATTAACTCGCGGAGAGGAACACCAAAAGGTAGCTCATAGTTACCGGGCCGATTCACATGACCGCTCAGCGAGAAACATTTTGTACCGGGGCTTTTCTCGGTGCCGTGGGAACGGTACCAAGCCACTCCCTTCTCGACGATCCGCGGCACATTCGCCAAAGTCTCAACATTGTTGATAATTGTCGGCTTACCGTATAATCCAGCGACTGCCGGAAAGGGGGGTTTCAAGCGAGGCTGACCAATTTTACCTTCCAACGACTCCATCAATGCAGTTTCTTCACCGCAAATATATGCACCGGCACCACGATGCACATAGATATCGAGATCGAAACCGGTACCAAGAATATTCTTACCCAGAAAACCTGCTTCGTAGGCCTGCGCAATTGCTCGTTCAAGCGTGCGTGCCGCAGCGGCAAACTCGCCGCGCATATAGATGTACGCTGTATTGGCCTCGATGGCGAACGCGGAAAGAGCGACGCCTTCAATAAGCTGATGTGGATTTTTGTCGATAATCTGATGATTGTTGAATGTTCCCGGCTCCGATTCGTCACAATTGCAGAGGAGATACCGCGGATAGACCCCCTTAGGCAAAAAACTCCATTTAATTCCGGTAGGAAAACCGGCGCCACCACGGCCACGGAGACCGGAGTCCTTCACCATTTGCACAATATCGGCCGGCGTCTTCTCGGTGAGGGCATAGCGATACGCCTCCCAACCGCCATGACGCCGATAGACGGCAAAATCTGAAATATCAGGGATGTCAAGTTCCCGCATGATAATATGTTCGGTCAACCCCATCGTATCCATCTTTCTAGCGCGCTACCAACGCGGTATCACAACGGCGAAGCCTTGCGCGTATCAGGGCGTTCAAGACCGGCATCAGCCTCAGGAGCCACCGCCGGTGGTGGTGTCGTCGGTGTAACCGGTGGTTCGTTCACAAACTCGCGTGGCCGATACGGTGAAAAGCGTTCGATCTGGACAAGACGGCCATCGCGGGTAAACTCATAATCTTCGGCAAAACGGCCGCTCACACCCTGTTTGCGTGCTTCAGCAGCTCGGGCCCGCAAATCGGCGAGCAACGTCTGCACTCGTTCGGGGGTTACATCATACACATAATTGAGGTTGGCCTGGAGAACCGGTGCGCGGTCACAGGCGGCCAAACACTTCACCCGTTGCAGGGTAAACATACCATCAGGTGTTGTCTCTTCCTCGTTGATACCGAGTGTCTGCTTGAGCGCTGCTATCAACTCTTCAGCGCCACAATAACAACATGGCACATCATCACAGACTTGCAACACCCACGTCCCAACGGGACGGTCGTAAAAGAGTGTATAGAAACCGACCACTTCGTAGACATCGGTCGGTGGTAATTCAAGGATCGCGGCTACTTCACAGATAGCATCATCGGTGAGATAGCCGTAGGTATCTTGAGCAAGGTACAACAATGGCAAGACTGCACTGCGCTTACTGGCGTAGCGCGCGATAATCGACTCGATTTCAGTTTGATAAGTTTCGCGTAGCGTCACTGTTTCCTCCGTGGTTTCCTCGCCATGAGGTCCCTCTCCCCAGCCCCCGCTTCCACGTGGTGAGCAAGGAGAACCCATCCTTTGCGTCCCTTGCCCCCTTTGCGCCTTTGCGTTAGCGTCCTCTGCTTCCTCTGCGGCCTTTGCGTTAGCGTCCTCTGCTTCCTCTGCGGCCTTTGCGTGAGCAATCTTTGCGTTAAAGGCACCAATCCCTAACCCACACATCAAACCCGTCAGCGATCCACCTCACCGAGGACTGGATCGAGGCTGGCGATTAATGCAACCAAATCGGCCACCAGCCGACCTTTAGCCATATGCGCCAGACTCTGAAGATTGATAAATGACGGTGCGCGGAAATGGACACGCCACGGTTTGGGACTACCATCACTCACCACATAGCAACCGAGAATACCACGGGGTGATTCGATGCTTACATAGGCATCGCCACGCGGTGGCTTGAAGCCCTCGGTCCACAGTTTAAAATGGTGAATGAGCGACTCCATACTTTCGGTAATCTCACGCTTAGGCGGTGGCGCAACTTTACGATCAGGAGTTATCACGGGACCAGGTCCCAACTCGCGCAATCGTTCGGTTGCCTGTTGCACAATCTTCACGCTTTGGCGCATTTCAGCAACCCGAACACGGTAGCGATCATAGATATCGCCATTCTTGCCCACCGGAATCTCAAATGAATACGTCTCGTAGCCACTATAGGGCATTGCCTTACGCACATCGTAAGCAACGCCGGTCGCGCGCAGATTGGCGCCGGTCAGACCAAGGGCAATTGCCGATTGGGCATCAATAACACCGACCCCAACCGTCCGTTCGAGCCAAAGCGGGTTGGCCGTCAGTAAATCCTCGTATTCATCAATCCGCGACGGCATAATGGCGAGGAACTGCTCAACGGTAGGAATAAAATCGGCGGGCAGATCGTAAGCCAGCCCACCGATCCGAAAATAGCTGGTCATCATACGCGCGCCGGAAACCAACTCGAAAATATCGAGGATCTGCTCACGCTCACGGAAGGCATAGAGGAAGACACTCATTGCCGCGAGATCGAGGGCGTGCGTACCGAGCCAGACCAAATGCGAAGCGATCCGCTGCAACTCGGTGAGCAGGACACGGGCAATCTGGGCACGTTCAGGTATCTCAACACCGAGCAGCTTCTCAACGGCCAGTGCATAACAGAGATTATTCGAGAGCGGAGCCAGATAATCCATGCGGTCGGTCAGAACTACCGCCTTTTGGTAAGTTTTACTCTCCATCGTCTTCTCGATGCCGGTATGGAGATAGCCGACATCGGGAGCGACATTCACCACCACTTCGCCATCAAGTTCCAACACAAGCCGCAATACACCGTGGGTACTCGGATGATGCGGCCCCATATTTAGCACCATCGTCTCGGTACGCCCGGTCACTGCCGGCTCGATGATCTGCTGTGGCGTCGGCACCGTGATCGGTTCAGTCATGGCTACTCCTTCGCGAACGGCTTGTGCGCGTAGATTCGGTCCTGATTAAACGTAAAGGCAACTTCTTCCTCGCCTAACGGATAATCCTTACGCAGAGGATGCCCAATCCAGTCCTCGGGCAGCAAAATGCGGGTCAGCGAAGGGTGACCGGTGAACGTAATGCCCAACAGATCGAACGTTTCACGCTCCTGATAGTTCGCCGTCGGGAACAGTGGTGTTAACGAGGGGACCGTAGGGTTCGGCTCATCACATCCCACTTTCAGACAAACCCGATGGCGATGGCGCATGCTGGTCAGATGAGCCACGACTTCAAAGCGCGGCTTGCGTCCGAGATAATCAACGCCACACAGATTTTCGAGGAACGTATACGCTAATTCCGGATCGTCACGGAGAAGTTGGGCAGCAGCCAGATAGCCGGCGGGAGTCAGCGTCACGCTTAAATCGCCACGAAACTCGTTCACGGCCACAATGTCTTTCCCAACCCGATCACGCAATACGGTGAGCACCGTCTGATTGTTCATACTACTTCACCTGCACAAGTGGCCGATCAATGCGGATCGGAGCTTCCTTCTTCCCGCTAAGCTTCTCGCGCATCACTTTCTGATGCAGCATCATAATGCCATCGATCAAGGCTTCGGGACGCGGTGGGCAACCGGCGACATAGACATCGACCGGCACCACTTCATCGACGCCCTGGACGATGGCGTAGTTGTTAAAGATACCACCGCATGCTGCGCAATCGCCCATGGCGATGACCCACTTCGGTTCAGGCATCTGATCATACAGACGACGCACGACCGGCGCCATTTTACGCGACACACGCCCGGCGACAATCATAAGATCGGCTTGGCGGGGTGACGCACGGTTCAGCTCCATGCCAAACCGTGATAGGTCATAGTTACTCGCCTGCGCCCCCATCATCTCGATAGCACAACAGGCTAACCCGAACAACAACGGCCACATCGCATTGGTACGGCCCCAATTCACGACCGTCTCGAGGGTCGTCGTGACAATACCAAGATTACCGGCCTTCTCTTCTATTCCCATCGCAAGGCCCCTTTCTTCCATTCATAGACGAAGCCGACGATCAGTACGAGAAAAAAGACACCCATCACAACCAAACCGGCCGGCCCGAGCTGGCGAAACACCAGTGCGAAGGGGTAAAAGAAGACGACTTCGATGTCGAAGACGATAAAGAGCATCGCCACGACATAGAACTTAACCGGAATACGTCGGATTGCCTGCCCGATCGGATTCATTCCTGACTCATAGGGTGCCAGCTTGCGCGGCGTACTGCGACGCGGACCAAGCAGTGCAGAGAGTGTGATGACAAAGGCGGCGATGAAGACGGCGATGAGAAACAAGATCAGAACCGGAATGTATGATTCAAGCATACGCAGCCTCACAGTATGCAGAGCGCCGGCCTGCCGGTGCGGGCAGAGGTGTCAAGGGAATTATACTTGTCTTCAGGGTTGTGTCAATGCGAACGATCTAAGGAAGTTTCTTGTGCGATCTGTCTGCAAAAGTGGGAAACAATGTAAAGACAGGAACATACATTGCACGGATAACGGCTTTTCCGCACGGCGATGCCCATCAAATTCGTGCAGGAAAATGTTGTGGCGTGAGAGTCGTCAAGAGAACAATTGTCGGCTATAATACAGGCCGCAATCTATTGTAAGGTGTGAAGGAGTCGAACTATGAATCCCACGCCAAAAGGCGAAGCCATTCAAATCGTCAACGGGCGCCTACAAGTGCCCGATCACCCGATTATTCCTTTCGTTGAAGGTGATGGTACCGGTCGCGATATTTGGCGGGCCAGTGTGCGGGTCTTCGATGCTGCGGTAGCACTGGCTTATGGTGGCAAGCGCAAAATCGAGTGGCTGGAAGTATTGGCCGGCGAAAAGGCCTTCCAACAGACCGGCAACTGGCTACCCGATGAGACCATTGAGACGTTCCAGAAGTATCTAGTTGGAATCAAGGGACCGCTCACAACACCGGTTGGCGGCGGTATCCGCTCACTCAACGTAGCGCTGCGCAAGCATCTCGACCTGTATGTCTGTCAGCGACCGGTACGACACTTTGCCGGTGTACCGTCGCCGGTTAAGCACCCCGAAAAGGTTGACATGGTCATCTTCCGTGAGAACACGGAGGATGTATACACCGGGATTGAGTATCGTGGTGGTAGTCCAGAGGCGGCCAAGATCATCGAATTCTTACAGCGTGAATTCCCAAAGGATTTCGCGAAGATTCGGTTTGGCACCCCTGAACAGACCGACGAGTTTCGCCGTTTGATCGGTGAGGAACCAGAAGGTAAGATCGAAGTCGGGATTGGTATTAAGCCAATCAGCCGAATCGGTACCGAGCGCATTATGGCGGCGGCTATTCAATACGCGATTAATTACAAGCGGAAGAGCATTACCATTATGCACAAGGGGAACATTCAGAAGTTCACCGAGGGGGCCTTTCGCGATTGGGCGTATGAATATGCCGAGCGAGCGTTTGGTGATTATGTCTATACGTGGGCACAGTGGGAGCGCACGAAAGCGGCACGTGGCGAAGCAGCAGCTAACGCCGAGCAGAAAGAGGCGCTAGCCAGTGGCAAGATTCTGGTCAAAGACACCATCGCCGACATTATCTTCCAACAAGTGCTGACCCGGCCAGACGAATTTGACGTTATCGTCGCGCCAAACCTCAATGGCGACTACCTCTCGGATGCGTTGGCAGCGCAAGTCGGTGGGATCGGTATCGCACCCGGCGGTAACATCAACTATGTGACCGGTCACGCCATTTTCGAGGCGACCCATGGTACGGCACCGAAGTATGCCGATCTCGACAAGGTGAACCCCGGTTCGGTGATTTTGTCGGGAGAGATGATGCTGCGCTATATGGGTTGGACGGAAGCTGCTGACCTTATTATTGCCGGGCTTGAGCGCACGATTGCCGACAAGACGGTGACCTATGACTTCGCCCGGTTGATGGAAGGGGCACGCGAGGTGAAGACCTCAGAGTTCGGTAGCTTGATCATTGCTAATATGGAGAAGATCGCTGCCGGTCACGTGCCCCATCCTGAAGCGACCTTCGGACCAGAGATTCTGCGCCGAGCTGATGGTAAGGTTTATCCGCACGATAGCGTGGGGGCGGTAATGACGCGGGCCGTGGTAGCGGTACCGGCTGAGGCATCGTTGCGCGAAACGGCGATCTATATGCGTGGGCGCAATATCCACTCGGTGATTGTTAAGCCGGATGCGAGTGGACAGTGGGGCATTATGACCATGCGCGACGTGTTGAAGAAGGTCGTGCGCGAGGGTCGAGCGGTTGATGGTTTGACTGTCGGTGATCTGACAACACGGCCCTTGCTGAGTGTTAGCCCGGAGACTTCTATCGCCGAGTGTGCGGCGCTGATGGTCGAGCGTAATATTCGCCGGTTGGCCGTGGTTGAGAATGGTGAGCCGATTGGGATCATCTCGGAGACCGATATCTTTAGTCACGTGGCGGAATAGAAACGCAGAGAATTAACGCAAAGGCGCAGAGCACGCGAAGCGCGCAAAGGGTTGGAGTCACACAAGCGCGCCCCGCCCTCTACCAAAAACCCTCTGCGCACTGCCGATTAACGCAAAGGCGCAGAGCACGCGAAGCGCGCAAAGGGTTGGAGTCACACAAGCGCGCTCCTTCCTCTACCAAAAACCCTCTGCGCACTTTGCGTCTTTGCGTTTCCGCGTTACAGGCGATTTACAACACGATGAATACCATCTTTTACCATCCGCTCACCGAAATTGATGACGAGGGCAAGCTTTAGACCGGACAACCGCAAATAAGTGAGTGCTTGCGCCGTAAACACCTCGTTGTAGAAATTCACGGCTTTGCATTCGACGATGACTAATCCACCCACCAGGAGATCGATGCGGAGTGGGGTTGCCAGTGTTTGGTTTTTGTACTTGATCGGCAGATATTTTTGTTGTTCAACTGGAATGCCGGCTTGTGATAATTCCCATACTAGTGCTTCTTCGTAGATACGCTCGAGTAGGCCCGGTCCGCCAAGATTACGATGTGCTTCGATTGCAGCAGCAATGATGTGGTGGCTGAGAATGTTTTCGTTCATGGTGTAACTCTTGAATGTAGATTTGCCTCCTCATTAAGTAAAACCGTTTGAACAGGTGAAAGGATTCGCGGCAAAAACGCAAAGGCGCGGAGAACGCTAAGGCGCGAAGAGGCGAGTATTGGCATGTAAGAGTACTGTTATTCTCCCACAAAACTCTCCGCGCTCTCTGCGCCCTTCGCGTCTTTGCGTATCGCCCCTTCGCGTCTTTGCGTATCGCCCCTTCGCGTCTTTGTGTATCGCCCCTTCGCGTCTTTGTGTATCGCCCCTTCGCGTCTTTGAGTTACAGATCGCCGAATGCAGCACCGATTGCGGCGATCCCTTGCTCTATCCGTTCACTGCTTTGGAGGCTAAAGGCGAGACGGATGGCATTATCACCTTGACCGGGTTCGGCGAAGCAGGCAGAGCCGGGCAAAAATTCGGTACCACGGGCGTGAGCGGCGGTCAATAAGGCCTGAGCGCTAACCCCTGAAGGTAACGTAACCCAAATAAAAAAGCCCCCTTCAGGTCTGACAAAATGTGCCTCGGCGGGAAAATAACGCTGAATTGCTGAAACCATCACGTGACACTTTGCAGCATAGTGCCGGCGTAGCTCGGTAATATGCCGTTCGAGACGGCCATCGGCGCAGTAGCGGGCAACTACACGGGTAATAAATGGGCCGGTGGTGCCTTCGGCTTTGACCATGAGGAGCCGGTCGATGATTTCCCGACGGGCATGCACCCAGCCAATACGTAAGCCAGGCGCAAGTATCTTGGAGTAGGTACCAACCCGGATCACCCAACCGGCCTGGTCGAGTGCAGCCAGTGATGGTAGTGGCTCACCACTGAACCGAAGATCGATATAGGCATCATCTTCGATGACGGGTACGCCGTATTCGGCGGCTAACGTCACAAGCTGTCGTCGTCGGTCGAGGCTGAGCGTTACGCCGGTAGGATTGTGGAAGGTGGGAATCGTGTAGATAAACTTTGGTCGCCGACCCTCTGCGGCTAACCTGCATAAGACATCGGCTAGCACGGTAACGTTCATGCCGTGCTCATCGACCGGCACTGTTATCAGTCGGGCACCGCTCTGGACAAAGCGCTTGACCGCACCGAGAAAACTCGGACCCTCGATGATCACGATGTCACCCGGCTCAACAAAGATTTCAGGCAATAGAGCTAAAATCTGACCAGAACCGTAACCAACTAATACCTGTTCGGGTTGGGCATCGACTCCTTCAGCCTGTAAACGAGCCACGATCTGGTCGGTCAAACCGGGGTACGACATCGCGTAGTTGAGCGATTCGGCCGCTTCGTAAGCTAACACTTGGGTAGCGGCAGCCATCAGCTCAGCACGGGGGAAGAGGGCGGGGTCGGCTAATCCATAGGCAAGGCTGATTAGCGGTCGGACCGGCTCGCCAGCAGCCCCAAAGAGTGGCGGCACAATTTCACGCACCCGAGTCGCGAAGAGATCGGTCAGACGATCAACAGTTGAAGACATGAACATATACTCCTTCTGTCACAGACCATGTGTTGGCTGCACACGGATATGGTATCAATACCCGGCTTGCTTATCAACCACGTTGATCATTGGCTCGTTGTGGATGAAAGCGTGCAGGTTCGTGATAAAGAGATCAAGTGTACGGGAACGGATAAATGGAGAATTCCATGAGATATGTGGCGTCACAAAGACATTCGGCAATGTCCAAAATGGACTGTCGGGCGGCAATGGCTCTTGGGTAAAGACATCGAGGCCGGCTCCGGCGATCCGACGATTATGGAGGGCTTCGATCAATGCCGTTTCGTCAATGATTTCACCACGGGCGATATTGATCAGGTAGGCATCTGGCTTCATCAGCGCCAGTTCCTCTCGCCCAAACATGCCACGGGTGAACGGTGTTAGTGGGGTTGCGATGACGACAAAATCGGCCTCCGGGAGCAGTGTTCTCCATGCCCCTTCACCTACCACCCGTTCGACTCCGGGAGTCGGGCGTGGTGTGCGGCGCGAACCCCAGACTCGCATTCCAAAGGCGCTCGCGCGTGTGGCAATGGCCTGCCCGATCTGACCGAGACCGATAATGAGCATAGTTGATCCGGCCAGTTCGCGCAATTGGAGATCGTGTTCGCGCCACTGATGAGCGGCTTGTAATTGATGCAGACGGGTGGCTTGCTTTACATGGCTGAGGGCAAAGAGCATTACGAATTCGCTGATGGGGATGGCGTGGACACCGGCAGAATTGGTAACGATGATGTCACGCTCGATCACTTCGGGGATGAGTAAACCATCAACCCCGGCACGAGGGATATGTAGCCAACGTAGCTCTGGCATGCGGCGGATAAAGCCGGCTAACTGTTCGGGGGGAAAAAACCAGCGAAGCAGGACCTCTGCATCGTTAATTGGTGCGTCTGATTCACCATTCTGATCATACCAGACGATGGTCGCTTCTGGCGCGACGGTTTTCACACGGGGAAGGAGTTCATCACGCAATAAACTGGGTAATACGAGTTTCATGGAGACTCCTCAAGGAAATTGTAGGGCTTTAGGAGTATTGTACCGAACGTAAGCAATTGGTTGATCGGTCAAGAGAACGGTTTTCTTAACGCAAAGAACGCGGAGGGAGCAAAGGCGTAAAGATTGCTCACGCACAGGCCGCTTACGCAAAGGCGGTAACGCAAAGGCGCAGAGAGCGCAAAGGGCGCAAAGGCGGTAACGCAAAGGCGCAGAGAGCGCAAAGGGCGCAAAGGCGGTAACGCAAAGGCGCAGAGAGCGCAAAGGGCGCAAAGATTGCTCACGCAAAGAGCGCGGAGGGCGTAGAGAATGTGTTTATCACTGGGGTGACAACTTGCGTAGAATCGAGTTTCCGCCTATAGTGATAGCATTCGCCGGGAAGCGAGTCCTACCCGGCTTGTGTTGTATTGTCACAAAAAGCGTGATCACGAGGAGCATATTCACATGGCAGCGGGAACAACTTCAGATTTGCGTAACGGTATCGTCATTCGGTACAACAACGATCTGTATCAGGTCGTTGAGTTTCAGCACGTTGCGCCAGGCAACTGGCGCGCCTTCGTGCGGATGAAGCTGAAGAGTCTAACTACTGGTAAAGTCATTGAAGATCGAGTACGGGCCGGTGCAGAGATCGACATTGTGCGTATCGAGCGCCGTCCGATGCAGTATCTCTACCGCGAAGGCGACAGCTTCGTCTTTATGGACAACGATACCTTCGATCAAATTCCGGTTTCGGCGGAGTTGGTCGGTGATGCGGTGAAGTTTATGAAAGAGAATGAGACGGTTGACCTTGTATACGACGCCGAGAAGGATCAGATTATCGGTGTCGAGTTGCCGATCTTTGTCAATTTGAAGGTTGTTGAGACGACGGTGGCGGTACGCGGCGACACGGCGACGAACGTCACCAAACCGGCTACGTTAGAGACGGGGGCGGTGATTGAAGTACCGGCGTTTATCAATGAGGGTGACGTGTTGAAGATCGATACGCGCACCGGTGAATACATTACGCGGGTGTAACGATACCGCCATACGGTGTTCATTACGATCACGGTATAACCGTAGCGCCGCACAGCCGTGCGGCGCTACCCATTGATCGCGATCACCTTATAGTTGGGGTGCCGCACAGCCGTGCGGCGCTACCCATTGATCGCGATCACCTTATAGTTGGGGTGCCGCACAGCCGTGCGGCTTTACAGGATTCGTCACCGGATTAGAAATCGTCGTCCGGCATTGGTGGCGTGTTGTTGTTCTTCTTGGGTTCAGGAGCCTCGACGATCAACGCCTCGGTCGTCAGCACCATACCGGCGACGCTAATTGCATTCTCTAGCGCGGTGCGCACCACTTTGGCCGGGTCGATAATGCCGGCTTGCATGAGATCGACATACGTACCGGTCATGACATCGTAACCGTAGTGGTTGTTGTTGTGCTTCCGTTGCTCGTTGCGCACGTTCTCGACCACCACCGAACCATCTTCGCCGGCATTGGTTGCGAGCTGGCGGAGTGGCTCTTCGAGGGCGCGGCGCAGGACGCTGAGCGCCATGCGCTCTTCGTCAAACTGAGTAGTGACGTTATCGAGTGCTGGGATGGCGTTGAGAAGTGCGACACCACCACCGGGAACGATACCCTCCTCAACCGCGGCTCGAGTCGCGTTGAGTGCGTCTTCTACGCGGGCTTTGCGCTCTTTCATCGCCGGTTCGGTCGGCGCACCGACCTTGATCACGGCCACACCACCCGACAACTTCGCGACACGCTCCTGCAACTTCTCGCGGTCGTAATCCGAAGTTGTAGTCTCGATCTGCTGCTTGAGCTGGGCAATGCGGGCTTGGATGGCTTGCTTGTCACCGTGACCCTCAACAATCACGGTGTTATCCTTATCGGCCTTGACGCGGCGGGCGCGGCCAAGGTCTTGCAGAGTAGCGCTTTCGAGCTTGCGGCCAATCTCCTCGGAGATAACGGTACCGCCGGTGAGGATCGCAATATCTTGCAGCATCGCCTTGCGCCGATCACCGAAGCCAGGGGCCTTCACGGCGAGGGCATTAAGGGTACCACGCAACTTGTTGACGACCAACGTCGCCAGAGCCTCACCATCAACATCCTCGGCGATGACGAGGAGATCCTTCTTGCCGCTGCTCAGCACCGCTTCAAGGATCGGCAACAAATCCTTGATCGAGCTGATCTTCTTGTCGGTAATCAGGATGTAGGGTTCATCGAGCACCGCCTCCATACGAGCCGAGTCGGTGATGAAGTAGGGCGAGATATAACCACGGTCAAACTGCATACCCTCGACCAACTCGTGCTCGAGATGGGTGCTCTTACCCTCCTCGACCGTCACGACGCCGTCGCGACCGATCTTATCCATCACGGTCGCCAGTAACTCACCAACCTCGGCATCTTGGGCCGAGATGGTGGCAACATTGCGGATCTCATCGCGGGTCTTGAGGGTAATCGCCTGCTCTTTGATGCGGGCTACCAAGGCTTGGCCACCTTTATCAAGACCACGCTTGAGCAGCATCGGGTTCGCGCCGGCGGCTACCAGCTTCAAGCCCTCATTGATAATCGCTTGGGCAAGCACAGTCGCCGTCGTGGTACCGTCACCAGCAACATCGTTGGTCTTAACAGCGGCCTGCTTAAGCAGTTGCACGCCAAGGTTCGCGAACGGATCCTTCAGCTCAATCTCCTTCGCTACGCTCACACCGTCGTGGGTGACGGTTGGCGCACCCCATTTTTTATCGAGGGCAACATTGCGGCCACGGGGGCCGAGCGTCGTTTTGACTGCTAGCGCGAGTGTATCGATACCGTGTTTGAGTGCAGTACGAGCTTGCTGATCGAAGATCAGTTGCTTCGCCATATTGCCTACTCCTCGATGATACCCAGAATATCCTTCTCTTGCAGGATCAGATACTCCTCATCGTCGATTTTAAACTCGGTACCGGCGTATTTAGCGTACAACACATGTTGACCAACCTTCACTGTCATTGGAATAATCTTACCGTCATCGGCACGCCGGCCCGGACCAACCGCAATAACCTCGCCCTCCATCGGGCGCTCTTTGCTCGCGGTATCCGGCAGGAAGATACCGCCCTTGGTCTTCTCCTCTTTGGGTTTTGGTTTCACGACAACGCGATCGTGAAGTGGTCTTACTTGCACGGGATACCTCCTCTCGACTATGTGGGCGTCGGGTTGGATGACGCCCACACCTGCTTAGCTGGTAGCTTGACCGGCGCTATGCGGCGTTGCCATCGCACGATGCTGGCGTCCGAACAGCGCGAACGCGAGACCAAGCAGCACGATGATCAGACCGACCCAGAAGGTCTGCGGTTGCGGCAAAGCGATACCCAACACCCGATCGAGGGTATATGCGCCGGGTTGCCACAACCCCATCACCAACGCTAGCACGGTCAGCACGAGAGAATACTCGCTCCCACCGTTGCTAATCCACAGACCGTGCGACCAGTGGACGAGGGCAATCGCCGCGATCATGACCGCGATGATGGCGAGAGGTCCAATCGGATGGAAGAGGCCAAGTGCAAAGAGCAAACCGCCGCCAAACTCAGCCAGACCGGCCATCAGCGCCCAAAAGCGCGGCGCACGTAGCCCCATGCTTGCCAGCCAATCGGCAGTGGCGCGTAAGCCTTGACCACCAAACCAGCCGAACAACTTCTGCGCACCGTGCCCCATCATCAGCAAACCGATGACCACTTGCAGGATGAGCAGGCCAAGATCCATCGTCATGGCGAATCACCTCCTTCTGATCATCAGCGTGCATCGGCACGTAGCGATACAACGGTGATGACAAGTAAGGCGTACACCTGAGTAAATAAAGAAGCGATGTTAGATCGCTATCAGCGGAGTGTTAGTAATCCGTTAGAAGTGAACGGTGTCTATCAGGGAATAATTGTGCACGAAAGTGAGCAACACCTCTTGACAAGTGGGTTGCCGTCGCTTCAATACCGGTGACCATCGCGTCACACCGAGGCTGTACTTTGATAGTGGCAAAAATCTCATCATGATCTATAAAAAGATTCATCAACTAGCTGCCGCAATCCACTTCCTAGCACTTGAACGGTAGAAAAGTTTCTACTACAATAAACTTTGTCTGAATCGTCACATTACATTTAGCTTTCTGTAACGTGCGTTGTTCTAATGAACATGCATGCTTAGTATGCTGTAATCACAGTGAAAGGAGGTGCATTTTCACCATCAAACGTCATACAAAGGGGTATGCCGTCGTTTCCTGTATTCATCTGAAGGGGGAATCATGAGTCGTCCATTTCCACGCTCGTACTTCGTGGCTTTGACGTTGCTGCTGTCGCTGATTTTGGTCGGAATAACGCCGCTGCGCCCTGTTGGAGCGCAGCCACGCCCTGAACGCCCCACGACCGGGACGCCGTTAACTATCGAGCCAGCAACCATCACAAGCCGAGAGGATGCAGCTTACAACAAACAACTTGCTCTCTCGCGCGACGGCACCCTTGCTAGCGTCTTCTTGAAGGTCGACTCACCATCATTACTGTCGTTTATGGCGCAGAATGGTATTACCAACATCAACTCCCCCGCTGCCCAGCAGTACCTGCGCCAACTGAACGCCGAACTCGATGCACTTATCGCCCAAGCGCAACAGCGTATACCCGGCCTCGTCATCACCCACCGCTTCGATCTGATCATTGGCGGCGTTTCAGTTGCAGCGCCGGTTTCCCAACTCGACCAACTGCGCCGACTGCCGAACGTAGTGGATGTGATCAATGACCGGATCGAGAAAATCGAAACCTACCGCACTCCAACTTTTATCGGCGCTACCACGGCATGGAACCGCGGCGGTGGTTCGGCGTTTGCTGGCGAAGGGGTCATTTTCGGTGTGCTCGATAGCGGCGTCTGGCCCGAACACCCCTCGTTCTCAGATCCCGATCCGCTCGGCAAGCCATATGCACCACCCCCACCGGCGCCGGGTAATCCCGGTGGCGTGCGCGCATGTGATTTTGGCAGTGCGATACCCGGCGACGCGCCATTTACTTGCAACAACAAACTGATCGGCTCGTACCGCTTCATGACTGCCTATGACTTTTTTGTCGGCACCCAGCCATATGAATTTCTATCCGGTCGCGACGATGACGGTCACGGAACTCACACAGCCTCGACTGCAGCCGGCAATCGTGGCGTACCGGCCAGTGATGGGAGTCGGGTATTTGGAACGATTTCAGGTATTGCCCCACGCGCCTATGTTGTCAACTACAAAGTCTGCGGTGAACAAGGCTGCTTCACAACCGATTCGGCGGCAGCAGTGCAGCAGGCGATCCGCGATGGCGTTCAAGTGATCAACTTCTCGATTAGCGGTGGAACAAACCCCTACAGCGATATCGCCTCGCTCGCCTTCCTTGACGCCTACAATGCCGGGATTTTGGTGTCGACCTCGGCTGGCAACTCCGGTCCTGGAGCCGACACGGTCAACCATCGCGAACCGTGGGTAGCCACTGTTGGCGCCAGTACCTCAGATCGTTCATATCTCAGCACGCTAACCGTCACAGGCAGCAGTGGAACATTTACCGCTGTCGGTGCATCGAGTGGTGCCGGGATTGCCACCCCTGCTTCGGTTGTGGTTAATACAGGTGACCCGCTCTGTTTAAACCCGGCAGCACCGGGATCGTTCACCGGGCAGATCGTTGTCTGTCAGCGTGGTGTGATTGCGCGCGTCGCTAAGAGTGCCAACGTCGCTGAAGGCGGGCGCCGTGGGTATGATCTTGTACAACTCGTCGCCGAGTAGTCTCGATGCCGATTTCCATATCATTCCCACAGTTCACATTCAGAACACCGATGGCGCAGCGCTGCTGGCGTTCCTAACTGCCAACCCCGGTGCGACGGCCACCTTCACAGCCGGCGCCCCCGGCCCGATACAGGGTGATGTGATGGCCGGCTTCAGCTCACGCGGTGGACCCGGCCAAACGCTCGGCATTAGCAAGCCCGACGTTACTGCGCCTGGCGTCAATATTCTGGCCGGCTACACAGCGATTGAATACGGAACGCCGGTACCACAATTCGCTTTCCTGAGCGGTACCTCAATGTCGAGTCCGCACAACGCTGGCGCCGCCATCTTACTGAAATGGCTCAACCCAACATGGACGCCGGGTCAGATCAAATCGGCTTTGATGACCAGCGCGAAAGCAGCCGGCGTCTTTAAAGAGGACGGCGTGACCCGTTTCACGCCATTCGATGCCGGTTCGGGACGAATCAATCTCAACAAGGCATGGGATCCGGGACTCACATTCGATGAGAGCGGCGCCAACTACGTAACGTTGCAAAACGAACTGTGGAAGGCAAACTATCCAAGCTTATACGTTCCGAACATACCAGGACTGATCACCGTAAGCCGAACGGTGCGTGAGGTGTCGGGCTACGACAGCTTCTACAAGAGTACGATCTCGTACCAGGCCGGCCAACCACGTGACTTTAAGATAACGGTTCCGAAGGAATTCTTCATTCCAGCCAACGGCACCTATACCTTCAACATCACCGTTGACGCACGTGACGTACCGATTGGACAGGTACGCCACGCCGTGGTTGTCTTCACCGAGCGTAACGGTTGTCAGGTCCGCTTCCCGATCACCATCGTGCGCCGTGAGCCTGCGATCCAGATGGAGAAGGAGTGCAACCCGGCCACGCTCGCGCTGCGCGGCACCACCGATTGCACCATTACTATCTCCAACAACACCTTCAACAACGTGACGGTCACGATGAACGACACCATGCCAAGACAATTGAAACTGGTGAGCGGTAGCGTGACCGGTGGTGCAGTTGAGATGGGCAACGGTCTTACCTACAACGGAACCTTGCTCGGGGCAGCGCCTCCGAATGTGAGTGCGGGTCGTTTAGGCTTCAACGGCTACCTCTCACTAGCCGGTCTTGGTGCATCACCCAATATCAGTCTCGGTGACGAGACTCTCGTCAACCTAACCCTCTCACGTTCATTCCTGTTCGGTGGGCAAAGCTACAATACGATCGCGATGGTCAGTAATGGCTACGCAGTGGTCGGTGGTGGTACTGCGGCAGACATTTCATTCATCAACCGCACCTTTCCCAATGCAGAACGCCCGAACAACACGCTTGGCGCGTTCTGGACCGACCTTGACGGCAGTGCAGGTGGTAACTATTATGCCTACCTTGTCGGTTTTGGTCCGTGCAGCAACCCGGCGAATGCCTGCTGGCTGATTCTGGAGTGGGAGAACGCGCCGAACTGGGGTGACAGCCAAATCAACACCTTCCAGATCTGGATCGGCCTGAACGGGGTCGAGGACATTACCTACTCGTATGGTCCGGTTCTTTCGAACGGTGATGGCGGATTTGTCACCGTCGGTGCTGAGAATGCGTTTGGCAACAGAGGTGCAAACATCTACAGCAACGACGGTTTTGGACCGGTCATCGGTACTATCCCGACCGCCGGTTCAGACGATGTGTACATTGCAACTACACCCGGCACACCGGGACAAACGGTGACGATCACATTCCGTGCCCAAGGTGTTCGGCTTGGTCGCTGGACAAACTACGCTGAACTGACCAGCCCATCTTTCTTCGGCACCTACATCAAATCATTCAGTGGTGAGGTTGTCAGGCCGTAATGCGAGTTTGCAGCGTACGTACCCCCTTCTCCACGCAATGTGGAGAGGGGGTAGGTATGTAGAACGTTACGGTGCGTTACTTGGCGACTGGCGAGGTGGTTTTGACTGCGAACCGGCTTGCGAATCACACAAGAAAAGGGGCTGGCGACCATCACCGTGGTAGGGATACATCTGGCCATTGGCCCGGAGTTGCACAAGCAGACCATCGATCAAGACCTGAGTGTAGGCCATACCCGGACGTGGACAGCCGAGTGAACCATCGGGCCACGTTACCGCCTCGACCGAAACAACCTCAATCGTGGCAGCATCAATCCCAAGGCGCTGAGCCAGGTCTTGTTTGGCAGCAGCGATCTGCTGTTCGATGGTGGGGCTGTAGGGGGGCTGCAACGGTTGGGCATTAAATGGGGGTGCAGGTTGAATGGGCATCGGCGACTCCTTGAGCGGTGGTATTGATGTTTCCTTGATCGTTGGGATACTCGATGACGAAGTAGTTGGTGAGACAGCAGGCGTAGGCGACGGCGACACAGTCAGGACTGCTGTCGGTAAGGCAGTATCAGGAATGCGGGTAGCAGCGGGAGGTTGAGTGGAAACAGATTGATCGAGAGCCACTGTGGGCCGAACAGGCGAGCTACCCACCGGAGCACCGCAAGCGGTGAGGATAATGATAACAACTGTTCCTGTAAACCAACGCAACATAGGTCTTCCTTTGTGCGATAGAGGATTATTTATTCAGAAGACGAAAAGCGCAGTGAATTCGTTCCATAGGGAGCGTTCAAGATTATACCGTGATAGATCATCAAACGCACCAATAGTTGATAGATTAGAACCTCTTTCAACATATGGTTGACTAACTACGGGAGGACAAATAGGTACCAATGCAGCTCCCGTTTCTCACAAACCCAAACACCGATAGTTGTCCGTTCGAATGAAACATCACTTCTGGACCTTCCAAGAGCAGTCATAGCTCGCTCCCACCCGTATCGCGGTTGTCAAGTGAGAGTTGCTTAGCCGAACGGCGTGCATCGGTGAGAGACGTAAACTCATATCGATGTACGTCCACCACACCTCCTGGTGATCGGAGGGCTTGTCCGCTGCCATCACCCCACAACGGATGTGAGATTAACCGCGCAAGTGAGACACACGGATTGTCGCAAGCGTCGCCTGTGCGGCATCACGTCGAGCACTTGTGATGCCCGACTGTCATCCCTATCGATAAGCATTGCCTTCCACCACTATCATCATCCGCCTGCCCGTGCCAACCTGATGTATCCGACACCATTGCCCCACTGTTGATCGGAGCCAACGCTGCTATCAAGGAAGGCGTGCGGGCAATCACGGTTCGCTTGGGCAGCCGGTCGGCTCAGCAAAGCGCACCAGATGGGATCGCACATCTCATCTATCGCACCGGCTTACCGTTCAAGGTGGGGCATTCATTCCGCACGTGACACCCACAATCGAGGTCCTACCAGGGGATCAAGGGTGCAATGACGCCCAATTGGGTATCGATTAAGTCACCCTGGTGCATACCGGGCCGTTTACTGCATGTTGACCTTTATTGAAAGAGATTCTAAACTGCTCGAGATAGCAACCAGTAACGGAAAGGAGGAAAGTTATGGCACGTATATGTGTCTTTGACGTTAACGAGACCTTGCTCGATCTACGAGCGCTTGATCCCGCCTTCGATGAAATTTTCGGCGATCCGACAGTCCGCAAAGAATGGTTTGGACAAATGCTGCAATTGGCGATGGTCGCTACCATTACCGGGATTTACGAACCGTTCATCACGTTAGGGGATGCCGCACTAACAATGATAGCAAATCGACGCAGTCTCACACTCCGTGACGTTGATCGGCGACGCATCCTCGACGGAATGCGACGTCTACCACCTCATTCGGATGTTGTACCAGCCCTCGAACGGTTACGGGCAGCAGGGTTACGGATCGTTACGTTGACCAATTCAAACTACGACCTTGCCGAAGCCCAGCTAGTTTCCGCCGGGTTGAAGCCTTATATTGAACAATGTCTCTCGGTCGAAGAAGTACGACGTTTAAAGCCGGCACCAGAGGTGTATCAGATGGCAGCGAACCGGCTCGGCGTACCAATCAACCACATTCGGCTCATTGCTGCCCACGCATGGGATATCGTTGGTGCGTTACGTGTTGGTTGTGCGGCTGCTTTCGTTGCGCGACCGGGGATGGTGCTTGATCCGCTTGCACCGCCGCCCGATGTAATCGGGAGTGACTTGATTACCGTGGCTGAGCAGATCGTGGCGGTAGAACTCGGACAAGATCGTAGTACCGTTTCGGAAAATCAGGGCCGTGATTCTGGCTGACAGCCGATAACCGCAAAACCGGGAGTTTAGCGTATTCGACCATGTTGATAGTTAATTAAGATTACCTTTAGCAAGATTCACCGCATTGACCAAACGCTTACACGTTTCTGGTATCAGATGGATTCCGCTTGTAAACCGTCCGTACCGCATGGGCAAACTGATGGCCTGCATCGAAAACCAGACGGCCATCTTTATTGAGGGTTGTGTCGAAAGCGAATGTGCATTGCAAAATGGCGGACAGCAAATCAACTGTAGCGAAAAACCGAATTAGAACATGTTTCAATCTGCACTGATAAATACGAAGAAAAATGAAGATTCCAGGTTACACTCTTACCAACTACTTGCATGCATCAAAGCTTTTGTGTTAATGTTGTTGAACATACATACTGCATCACCGAGAAATGCACTGCCAGAAAGCAAGCGACCGTCTATTGCTCAGAAGCAATAGTGGTATAAGCAATGTCGCCTGCACCGAAAACTACTTTGCAGCACGGATCTCATCGCAGTCGTTTCACCGCACCATCCTCGGACAACCACAACGCAACGAGTATTGCTGTTCACTATCCCGCTCTAAACCGTTTATAGTCAGTTGGGAAGAGGCAACTTCTGTAACTGATCAAACACGTTCTTCACGTGTTTCTCGACCTTTTCAGCAGACAGTTGGTGTTTACGCTTGCCGGCATGCATAAGATCGTTGCGCAAATCGCCAAGTTGGTTGTAAAGATCAATCACTTCTTTCAGTGAGGGAATGGCATTGAGATTAACATGTATCTCTTCTTTCTCTTCTTTGCCAGTACCTCCACTCTGTGCTTGGACAGCCGCACCAAGCGCCTGTTCGACCAGTTGACGCTCTTTCTTTTCCAATAACTCACCATCCTTACCAAGTTGTACCATCACCCATGACACCAACCACTCACGCATCAATGCCACCGCTTGAAAGATTTGATCGCGTTCTAGATACCAGCTAATCAATTCCCACTCGGCCTTAAGCTCATTGTCGCCAAGCGCAATCTTTTGAAAGCTATTGATAACTTGCTTAGCGAGAGGTTCGAAGGGCATCGCTAGAGAACCAACCGATGAAATAGCATTCGGTAACTGTTGGTAGATTTGCTTGCTCACCTCCATAACCTCAGCCGGTCGCACGACGCGCAGTGCCTTTGAGACTTTCGTCAGATTATTCGCTGTTGCTTTAATTGGTAACTTGTTCCAAGCAGCCATTTCATCATTACTAGCAGTTTTTGGATCGGGCTTGACCCGGTTATGCTGCGTATGCAGCAACGTAGCCAAATCACGCGCATCGCCGAAACGCACAAACAGGTCGGCCCCGACCATCCAGTCGAGTAATTCGACGAAATTGGTCAGATCAAGCACAGGCGTGCGATGAGGAGTGACACTCTGATCACGCATTTCAAAATTACCGAAGAATACATGTTTTAGTTGAATGGCCTTGACTTTGCGCAAATAGGCAGCGGCGAGGAAGGATAAGAATGGCAGCGAACGAAAGCCGTGAGTAATATCGAACACAACCGCTTCGTTCGGTTCAATGACTTCAACCACATTCTGAAAGATCCGCCACAGTTCATCATCATCGCGCCCATCAGGGATGGAAACTGCTCGAATGCTCGCAACTTGCGCACTGGCAAAATATTGATGATAGAATTGAGCCGTCAGTTCAGTAGTAAAAACGACGAGATCTAGATCTGGAAGGTGCTGAGCCAATGCTAGCCCGAAAAAGGGCGCAACATGCTCGCGACCATCTGGAAAGACATAGCATGTTTCTTGCGGTCTAACGCCGAGGAAGGTAATAGCTTTAGTTTTCATACGACATATCACTCCGCGAGTTTCTGTAACAATTGCAAGCCTTTCTCATTGCCCGGCAATTCGAGGTTGCGACCGGCGTTGGCAGACTTGTTTGATTTTACCTTATTGGCAACAAACCACTCAAAGTTCTTGCCCTCTGGGTCTGGATGAACATTGGTGCGCGGGTAATGGATGGGAAGCGGTGGAACCGGATCGCGCAGCAACGTCATGAGATCGATAATATTCGGCAATTCGCACAAAGGTTTACCATAGCAGCGCTTCATCGCTTCTGCAAAAGCAGCTATCCATTTACTGCGTTCCGTGGGTAAAGCACGGCGCCACCCTGATGTCTGCAACGAACGATAGCGTGCGATCGGATCAAGCAGTTCAACCTGCTCGACCTCCAGCTTCACGCTGCCAAATCCCAGGGGTTTAGCATAACCGAGCCGGAAAAAGCATTTTTCTTCGCCTAAGCTTAGCGTCCACAGCAAAGCACCTAACTCCACCGGCGCCAAGTTATGAAAATCGATTGTGAACTGAAATACGTTACCCGGCACACGTACTCCGCGCACCGTGCGATTCTGATGATCGCGACGCTGCCCGGCACGCTCATATTCGAGTCGATTCAGGCTATTTCCGTGGTGACGGTAGAACTTCCGTCCACTCAACTGATTAGGACCATCGTAGCCGATGGTCGTTACCACACCCGGTTGCGTGCGTTCTGCTTCGCTCAATTCGCCGTCTTTCTTGCGCAAGTAGAAAAGTGTGGTGGTTGGTTTGGGCGAAGCCAAGACGGCCAACGGCATTGGTTCGGCGTACACGCCTTTGTCTTCAGTCAATACTGCGTGGCTGAAGCGCACCCGTCCGGCATAGGCGATGCGTGCCTTCCGATCCTCGGCTGGCGTGGCGCGTACCCATCCGAATACACGCGAAGCAATATCGAGCCGCTCGTACTCTTCACTCGGCTTCAGGTGCTCAGGGAGCAGATCACCAATTGCGTGACGATAGCGCAACCGTGCCACTTTTGCCAAAGCAATATTGCGCACCGTCTTTTGATCCGGTTCTAGTTCAACGTACACCAAATTGCCCGGCATCAACCGCTCACTCTGCACCTGGCGGTGAAAATCGTCACGTCGTTCGTGGAGTTGGGCATGCAACACCGCGTTAAAGTCGGCTTCGCGCTCGGTATCGAAAGAGACGTGCTTGGCTTTGGCCGAATCACCTTCTTTGAAATAAAAGAAACGCTCATTGCGCTTTGTCTCAATAGTGCGGCCGGTTATTTTCACCCACCCCTTAACCAAGGGTTTGTTGTGCTTTAGTAAGCGTTTCTTATCTTGCTCACGCGCAAGTGCTTCCACCTTCTTTACACCATTCTTGGTAGTTCTCAGAACGGCATACGCCGCTTCACCACAACGCCAATCGCCGTGCAAGACGTTCAGGTAATCGTCTTCGTGATACGCACCGATCTTCGCTTCTTCACAGAGGGCAATGACGCCCGGTTGATCACCGTCAGGCAAACTCAGCACGATGCCTGGTTTAAATCGTTTGGCCTCAATCGGGTCGATGCGATACTCGAGCCGTTCCTCGCCATTGAAGACACTGAACGGTGAATTGGTCACCGTTTCAAACAAGGCACGGATCATGCCGCGCAGACTCGTAGCAGGTATGGCGTCTTGACCATCATACTGGAAAAAGCGATAACGCTTGTGCTGTACTTCTCTGCCATCAGACAGTAGAACATTCGTCACCTGCACATCGTGACTATCAGATATAAACAGCGGCGTTACAACCTCCAGCGAACAGGTAATGCGTCCAGTCAAACCCACATAGCGGTCGTGGGGCGGCGGCGGGCAACGGCCCAGCAACTGCGCATCGGGATCGGTTTCCGGTATATCGGGTGGTGGCAAATAGCGGACGAAATTGTATGGGTTGAGGAAGCGGTAGGCTTCCCGCGCCTTGGTTGACTCTTTGGCACGTGGCCACGGTACCGTCGGTGGCGATGGTGGAACCACTTGCGCCGATACCTGATAACGATCCCGCTTTTCGGGGCGATTGGCCTTGCCTCCGCCTTGATGCACCTGTCCACGCTTTTTGTTTTTGTGCTTTGCCATCACGACCTCATCACTAGATATGTGCTGCACCGAACCTTGCCTTTAGAATCGTCAACCATCAGGTGAGGTGACACACATCGAGAATATCTCCTTCGCGGTGCTCAAATCCCTTTCATCCGGCCTTCTTATACCGGGATGCATGGCAGCATTTCGCCTTCTCTGTAATTCTCCCAACAAATTGATCAGCTCAGATGGACAGTTCAAAACCGGGATACGGAGCACTTCTAACAAGACGCCCCAATTTCTTCTTTGGGCCTGTTGATGAGTGACTTTAGAATAGTAGGTTCGCAATACCTCTTCAGTAGCGCGGAGCATAAACATCATTGATGCCACAGAAAAATCCTACTGAAGAACACCTCGCTGCTTCGTAGAAGTCGTCTTTACTAACGTCGATTAACTCTAATATCTCCGGATCGACACTAAAAATATATTGGATCACGGAGCAGATCGATAATTTGATCCGTGCGATCCCGCAAAGTTACGAACACCCTCCGCCTGCTCCCCTCTTCAGACAAAACGTTAAGCACATTTCTAGCGATCTTGTCGTATCTTTCTGGCATTCCTACCTAAAACATCGGCATGGTAATCCTCCTCTATGCACTTCAATACCTCGTCTAAATCGGCACTCAAAACACGCTCAGCCTCAGATAATTCGAGTTCCTCCAGGTCTTGACGGGGCATTCTTAGTCGGTCGGTAATGCCAAGTGGATTGGTACGAGAGGGGTAGAGCGGTGTTCGGGCAGTGACATTGCCCAGAAACTCCAAGTTCGAGCCAATATACAAGACTTCCCATAGCGAAAGCTCATTGGTTGGCATGAAACCACCTCACTCAGTAACACCGTGCTTGCCAATTAACCGTAACCCCGCAGAATCATCCTCCGCCAGTGGCAACGCGATACGCGGTCCGGGATTTTTACCTCCCCGCTTGTTGCCGACAAACCATTCATACTGTTTGCCATCCGGCTGCGGTTGGCGTGTCGAACGCGGGTAATGGACAGGCAAGGGTGGAGTATCGGCCAGTAATGCCTTGAGATCACGGATGTTTGCCAACTGCTCAAACGCAGCGCCAAAACGCGATGTCATCGCTCGCTTGAATGCCGTGATCCATGCGTTGATGCGTTGCGGATCCTGGTCGTGCCAACCGCTACGTGCAAACGATGCATACCGCTCGGTAGGGTCCAGCAATGAAACACGAACGACCTCGATCTGTATCGAGCCGAACCCCAGCGGTTTGGCGTAGCCGATGCGGTGATACCAGCCCTCAAGTTGCAAACTCCACAGCAGAGCACCCAACTCTACCGGAGCCAGATTCGCGAAATCGACGGTAAACTCGAACACACTGCCGGCCTGTTGTACACAGTGCATCGTCCGGTTCTGATCACTCTTTGCACCGTTGACACTCCGGTATTCCTGCGGATTGAGCTTTGCACCGTGATGGCGATAGACTTTGCGCCCACGCAGGATCTGATTCTGGCTGTTGTAATCTACTTGTCCGTCGTCTTGTCCATCTTGTCCATCTTGTGGTTTGCCGGTGCGTGGACGCAAATAGAAGCGATAGGTGGTCGGCTTGGGCGTAGACAGAATAGCCAGGGTTTCATCACACGTTCCGCCATCTTTGGTCAATACGGCATGGCTGAAGCTAACGCGCCTGGCATACGCCGTTCGTGCTGACAGTTCTGGAGGATTAACGGCGGTTTCGTCACCCCACACCCACCCAAACACCCGACACACAGGGCAGAGCGCATCGTAGGTTGAGCATTTCTTCAGATTAGAGGGGTGCAGCAGTTCGCCGATGGTGCGCTCAAAGCCGACACGCGACACCGAGACGGGCACAATGAATCGCACCTTGTATCCACTGTTGCCATCTTTGTCGAGCATGGCATAGACCAGATCACCATCTGTTAGTTTTTGGCGGCCTTCGACAATAAAACGGCTGAAGGCCGGCTCCTTGCCCTGCGGACGATTTGGATCCCGCCGTTTGCGCACCTCATCGCGGTGACGCTCTTGATAGTCGGCGATCAGTTCTTCGTACTTCTGCCATACTGAGTCAGGCAAATCAAGTGGAGAGAGCTTCTGATTGGTGAAGAACAGCCGCTCATCGTGTTTATTCTCAATGTTCTGATTGGTAATACAGAGATACCCGCTCACCTGTAGCTGGTTAGCGCCGGGCTTCGGCAGTGGTTGGTCCGATTTTGCCAGGTGCACCACATTCCAGAACTTGAAATTGCGGCGCGGATGGCTCATACGCTCGATAATCGCCTGGCAAAACTCACCATGTGCAAAGCCGGTCAGCGAAAGTTTTTGACGCCGATCGTAGGGCGTATTGGGCGACTGAGCGACCGTTTTGCTCTTCTGCAACGGATCGTACACATGCACCCATGCAGCGTACTGCGGACCGGAAGGTCGTTGGCCGGGTGTGATCGTTGTTGTTCCGGGTAACAACTCCAATTCCCACCGCGTGTCGATTTGGCGCACCCGCGCTGGAACCAGTTGAAGCGCCAGCTCTGGCAACAGGTGATAACTCAATCGCTTATCACCGGCAAAGTGGGCAAAGCAGGAATTGGTCGCTGTTTCAAAGATCGCGCGGATTGCACCGCGCAGACTCGTACCGGGAATAGCGATATTGCCTTCCGGATCGCGGAAGAAGCGATAGTGACGATGGATCTTGCCATTGACGTGCTCTTCGCGCACATCCTCGCTATCCGCAACAAAGATCGGGGTGGTGGCGGTGAGTCGGCAATAGATACGTCCGGTCAACCCCACATACCGATCATGGGGCGGTGGTGCACAACGACCTAACAAAGGGGCAAGGTGCCGGTTGCGCGTTTCCAATGTGCGCACGAAGTTGTAGGGGTTGAGAAAGCGGTATCCTTGTGCAGATGAGGCGCCGCTCGATATAGGCCGGCGTGGGGATTTAGATTTGCTCATTGTGCCTCCGCTTTATGCTGGCCTGTCATTTAATGCCCGGTACCAGACAAACGCCGTTCGTCCCTGTTCGGTGTAGCGCCAGAAATGCAGGTAGACGCGACCAGTTGCATTCAGAGGATACGCCAGGATGGACGCTGCAACCCGGTCTTCGAACCAGCGCGGTTGATTATCTTTGCGCTCACCCCACAGTATGACCGACTCTTCGTAACGGCGAAGCTGACAGGCGGGATGTTTCTGCCAGAAGTTCTCGAAGGCGAATCCATTGAACGATACTGATGTACCGATGTAATGCCACAGCCAGCGATTACCATCGCGCCGCAGCGAGAGATGACCACTCTCACCGAAGATTTCGGCACGCTGGAGATATTCCGATTGGGCGGGCTGGTCAGCAAACTCGATATGGCTGACGTGTTCCCAGATTCGGTAGGGCATCCCCTGCCAATGCGCTTGCCACGCATTGAGGAAGTCGCACAGTTGATCAGGTATAAACTCGCCACCCAGGATGGCCGGGCGATCTGAGTCGCTCAACTTCGCCTGCTGCATCTTTTTATACAGTTGGGTAAAAAAGTCGTTGCTTTCGTCGCTCATGACACCCTCGCTGGATAGAGATCGGGCAACCAAGTGCCGTTGATTTCATCGAAGTAGCCGTCTTTATTCAAACCGAATGCATGTTTGTATTCCTTGACCGTCACATTGAACGCTCTGATCCAGCTCTCTGCCAGAGCCCTCCAATCGTTCTCTGTTGTCGGATCAAGCATCAACGTGCGGTAGACGCCGCTCATCCCGCCTTTTGATTGCAAAAGTCGCTGTTTAGCGGTAATCGCCTGCTGCGCAGCCGGCTCCTGGTTATTCGTCTCAGACAGCGGAAAATCGCTTTCGTGAATAATGCCGAGAGTCACAGCACCGTCTTCGATCCTGCACTGACCAAAACCTTTGGCGGCACCGAAGCCAACAGTGATCAACCCGTCGTGCAGATCACGCAACACCAGCGCCAGCCAACCCAATTCCCATGGTTCGGGGTTCTCGAGAAAGAGACGCACTCGGAACTTGGGCTGCCACAGCACCACCGCGTCGAACTTGGCCGTATCGCGCCCGCCGCCGGTAAAACGGTCGATAGCCAGAAAATCGAGCACCTTGAGAGTAACCTTATCGCCGACAAATGGTGCATCTTCGACGCGCAACCGGCTGCCGTTCCACGGGCTGCCGAAGAGCCGACAGGCGAGACAGAGTTTGTCTTTGGCACCACGCTGCTCAATAGAATTTCGTTCACTCTTCGGTAGGGTTTTGATGAAACTATTACAACTCGCAACCGGGTCGCTCGTTTTGGTCGTCAGCGGGTTGCACGCGGGGCACGTAGTTAAGAATACCGTCTTGCGACTCTCCATATCCTTACCGGTATCCCATGCGCTTACGGTCGCTAGAGTACGGGCAATCCGCTCGGCCTGACTCCGCAAAGCACCGCGCAGGCTCGAACCGGGCAACACCGGCTTAGCCCCTTGCTCGTAAGTCGCGAACACCGGCGCATGATCAAACCCGCTCCGACCGGCTTGAGCCACATCGTTGGTCAGAAAGGGACCGGTTGCGGCCAGTGTAAATTCGGCCAAAACCCATGAACGGGCGACCGGATCATCACCCTGGTACGGTTTTACCCACGCCCGTGCCTGCTGGACCTGAGTGGTCAGCCATGTGCGGTCGCCGTCAGTAGTGTGCCAAGACGGCCCGTGGTGTAAAAACTCGATCAGCACCTCTGGACAATTCAGATCGCGCTCGATCCATTGCACCTCGTTGAGAGTAAACGCACCCAACCCCCGATTGACCCGACCACCGATTGCTCCTCGTCCCTGTTCCCATTCGGCCAACGTCGCCGCCAATAAGGGCAGCAGTTTCGGCACATCAGGCAGTTTGGGATCGATCTCAAGCCTCAGAGTAAATACCGTCCCCGCCGGCAACACTTCGTAATCGAACTTAATCCGTTCACGTCGCGCAGCCGCACCGGTCACCCGATCAATCCCAACTCCATCGCGGATGGTCAGCGATGGGATCGTATCGAGCACGGCATTGTAGACCAGCACCCGGGCAGCAGTGGCGGTATCACTATCTTCCCTTGGATTCACATCGCCGAAGAGCTGACAGACGAGGCATTGACAGACGGCGCTTGACGATTGGTTGTCAATCGCTTGACACGGACTTTCCCCAAAGCGAGGCGCGAGCCGCGTGGCAATGCTGCGCAGCGCACCGGCGATAGCGGTACCCGGTATGAGCAGCCGCCCCCGCACATCACGGCGCAAGAGATCGTCGGTCGTTTCCGTATCGCTGCCCGTGCCCACGTGAAGCGCTGTACGCAGCGTTAGCTTAGCAGTGATGGCACGAAACTTCATCGGCTATCTCCTCTCTTCAGCCTTCTGGCGGGCAGGCGCAGCGATCCGGGCAGCCAGCATCTGCAAGCCTATGCGCCATGCCTGCGGATGTTGGTCCAACTTGTGTTGCCTGAGTTTGTCTACCAACACATCCAGCAGCTTATCGATCACATCCATACCGCTCTTCCCGTCAGCCGTGAAGAAATTCGGTTTGTCGCGGCCGGACAACGATTTGCCGAGAATGTTCTCTGCATTCCCTGATCGTTGTAAATCCTGCTTGATGGCATCAACCGAGGTATGCTGAGAAATATGCAACAGACGGGCAATCGTCTCAAAACGCCCATCGTTGAAACAAGCGAAGGATTTTGCTTTCGCTTCGAGCTTTTCCTCCCACTCGCGGGTGAAAGCAAGCACGGCCACAAGCGGGGTCGACTGTTCGGCAGACGCCATCTGCAACGAAGTGAGATCGAGCATCGGGCTGTCGATTCCTTCGAGTTGCCGATAGATCGGGTGATTAAAGGCCACCCGGCCAAACCCCTCTTCGCGGCGTAACCCAATGCCGCGATTCTCCACCTCTTTCAGGCGCTGTATGAGATCATCCAGCTCAATGCCCTTGAAACTCAATCGCACGCTCGAACCGGCAACGATGGCAATGTCTCGCGCGCGCGGCAAACCTAACGTGGCATTGAAGGAGTCTACCGTCCGCACCGCTGAAAACGCCAGCGCCTCGCCGTTCTGGTTGCAATCAATCGAGACTTCTGCACTATCCAGCAACTGCAACTCGCGCTGTAGCCATGCGGCATCGAACCCACGCCAGAAGCGCCCCCAAGGATCGACAATAATCGCATCACTCAACAAGAGCATCGTGACATGCTTCGTTGACGTGAGGCGTTTTGTGAGTGGCTGCAAGCTGAACAGCGGTTCGTTGATTGGCTGAAACACGGCGCTAACTTTGCCATAGCCGCGTTGGGTGGCTTTACCGAGGTGCAGTTCGTTTACCTCTCCATTTGGTTGAAGATTGGCCATGTTTTGTAAAAGGTCCCAGACCGTTTGATCGGTACAGGTTACCTCACCGACAAAATACTGACCCGGCTCTAAAGCTACGTACCCGTACAGATCGCCGGTACGCACCCGCCCACTGTCAGGATCGATGCGAATGTGCATCTCTACCATCGTAGACGGTTTATGCCTGGAACGCGGCATACCTCTGACTAATGAAATAAACCCTCCCAAGCTCGTTAACTGGCCGGTACGCTTACATCGCGGGCATTCCTCCGGCGCACTCGGATCGAACAGACTCCAGACTCCATGGCCTTTATCTCGGCTGGGATCGGCATACCCCGGATGCAATTCGCACGTTAGCAGATCGCGCGGGGCAATTATAGTGGGATAACCACTAGCTTGCTGAGACACTTCTACCGGAGTCAACATCGAGAAGCGTACTGTATCACGGTAGAACAGTTCGACAAAACACCGGTATACCGACCCCTGAAGTTGCTGTCCCAGACGCTTCGCCGCACACCACGCCAGCGCGCCGCGAAGCACACTGCCGGGAATCATGTCGAGCGTCTCATACTGGTTGCCGGCTTCAGCGCGGCGGGCAATCAGCAACGGTTCATCAAGACGGATGATCACCCGCAGGCGATAGGTGTGATTACCGGTATCGGTAGGCAGATGAAACGGCTTAGTCTCGTCATGAATAATCTCAGGCGCAGACTCAGGGACTGTCTCACTCTTTAGGCGCTTAGCCAGCCGTGTTAACAGTTCGCTTTCTCTGTTTCGATCAACTAAATGAATCTCGCACTCACCATAGCCACGGCGTTTCCCTGCGCCGAGGTTGCGCAGCATGCGCGCCGCCGCAACGATATACTCCGCTTCCTGCTGCGCAATGGCATCATCACACTCACACTCAGCCACAAAGCGAAACCGCAGGCTGCCATCGCCGTCCTCGTGGGTAAAGAGTTTATTCTCTTCAACGCGGCGGGTGCGCGGATTGATCCGCGCGCGAGTTGTGGTTTGGGCGACCATAAACTGCATGCGCTGCTTTTGGGGGCGTACCTGCGGTACCAGCAACCCGGCTGGCCGGGCCGACGAGATGCGCCAGCGTTTAAGCTGACGCGGCGAGCCGAAGACGCGCTCAAGAAGTTGCTGGCAATCAGGTCGCGCAAATGGTTGCAACGTCAGCAGGTTCGCTAGACTTTCACGCAGGAGACCGGCTAGCACCGTGCCGCGAATTACCGGTACGCCGTCGGCGTCGCGGAGTAGGGCCGAGTCAACTTGTAGACCGAGACCATAACCGGCGCCAATGTGGTAATCGCTCTTGAACTCGATCTCGAATTCGAGACGGGTACTCATGCCTCTTCCTCCTGCGGTTCATAATCGTCGGGAGCGTGTGACAGATCCTGCGCAAACTCCCATACTTCCAGCAGATCGGGTATACCGTGAGCGACTACATCGCGGTTATCGTGCGCGATTCTGCGCCAGTAGTGAGCGCCATTCCCATCGTTCTTGAGCTTGCCTACCGCTTCGAGTGCACCGACTACCGCCGAACGTGAAGCTGCACTCAAGCGCTCCAGAATCTTTTCGAGCCGATGCTGCGTCCACCGTTCTAAGGCTTGGGTACGCTCCCGCACACAAATACCCGCCGGCGCCTCGGCAAAGCAACGGCGCAATTCGGCCAAGCGCTTCCGGGGAAGATCTTTCAGTGCATAGCGCTGCGCCAGCAGATGCCTAAGGTCGATACCGTGTTGTAAGGCACCTACCGAAAGATCGTTCTCGGCGACCCAATACGGACGTAACGAGCGCTGGATGACCTGATCACCGTCTGCCTCGTTTATGCCCGCCAACCGATTGCCTAAAATGACCTCGAAATTGACCGCCGACAGATGCTCGCCCGTCTTGGCAGCCAGCAATTTGCTCTGGCGCTTGGCATCCTCTAGCAAGGCTTTGGCCCGGCGATGGGCCAGTGTATACGGATAGGTACCCTTGCAAATTACCACTGCCGCGGCAATCGTCGGACGAGGCACGTTGTGCAGACCTATCTTATTTACCAGCATCTGCATGCACTTTTCCCATTCGAGGCAGAAGCGACGGGCAATATCGAGCGCATACGGCGCCGGGATGAGCGCAAAGAGATCGTCACCACCGAGAATGAGGGGAAGCATCGGTATCATCGCTGCCTGTGCCGGAACCTGCTTGCGGAACGCAATCATCGGAACGGCCAGACTCTCGCTCAGCACCCTTGATAGACCTTGCGAAAGTTGCTGGAGCTGATGCTGGTCACAACTGCCGAATAGTTGACCCATACCGTTGCCATCGGCCACCAAATAGGCTACGTAGTTTCGTCCACTCAGGTCAAGTTCGGCAATGGCATCGGCGTCCTCGGGCCAATCCGGCTTAATATGGGCAGGAATTTCCGCTTTCTTAGCATAAGCATCGTACACTGCACCGAGGAATTCACGCAGACCGCGATCTCGCTCCTTTGCTTTAATCTGACAGGTCGCACACAGATATCTGTGGCGGGAAGCGTTCCTTACCGCCAGCCGATCACGCCGTTCCGCCAACCCCACGCCACACGACTCGCAAAAGGCCACATACGGCATATGAACTTCGACCATTACCCCTTGCCGACGATTCTTCCCCCAGCGCAGCCTCTCAGCGGCGTTCTTATTCGCGTCGGCAAAGTCATCGTTCATCTCCACCGGTTCGGCGACCGTCAGGCTGCCGCCGAGCGTCAAACGGTAGAGTTCGGACAAATCGTTGCCAAAATCAATTGCTTGCCGGACATCGTCAAAGATGACCCGAAAACTACCACCATCGTTGACCACAACCTGACCGTTGTACTGCTTCGCCAATGTATCTTCAATGCTACGGCAGAAGCGGGTCAACAACTGACTCGCCCCGACCACTTCGCGCAAGCGCGAAGAGCGAAAGATGAAATCCTGAATCTTATCGGCCTCGGCAGCCAAGAGGTAGGGCATAGGTGGATCTCCATTATTGACGCAGACCCGGCGGTAAGAATTTCAGATCGCATACCTCAACCAAACGCGACCACGAAGGCGCTGCGACTCGATCGTTCTTTCCTTTAGCAGCAGCAACCGTACCTGGATAGAAATGCTCTAACCAGTTTTGGATAAACTCTTCCACAGCAGCCTTCACCCACTCCAACGCGGCCTCGGCAACAGAACTAGGAAGGTACAGATGGGTATGAATGGCTTCACCACGCAGTTTGGTAAAACCACGATTACCATTGTGAGTAAAATCGAGCGCTTTGCCATCCCAATACTTATTGAGTGAAGGACAGCCCGACACAATTTTTACTTTCCCACACCCTCGTAGATCAAGCGATTTGCCTCCTAATAACACTTCTCGCATTGCCTCAGCCCCACTGTGATCGGCGAGACGTTTGAAACCCTCGCTTTGCTCGGTATTAGATAAATTACTCACTTTCTTCGATGACCCGCCACTGTCCGTCAGATCAAGGCTACCTTTGAGCCAGGCAATGCATAGCCGCGCCTTCAAAAGAAACTCGTCCAGAGCGGCCGCCCGCAAATACGCCGAACGGTAATCTTCATTCTTCGTAATTAACCGCTCGATCTTCGCCAGCTCATCGCTCACATACGCCAGCAGCGGTTCTGGTTGGTTAAACAGCGAATGAGTAGGGTCGGGATCGCCATGTTTCAACTTCAGGTGTTTATCCAGCAACTGCTGCGCCGCAGCGGTTGCGGTCGTTACAGCAGACACATTCGGCCAAATCAGACCTAAGACATCAATACTCCACGGTACCACATCATCGGGCAACGGCGGATCAAAGCAGTCGCGCATCTGCTTAGCAACGGCGTAATTGCCGTTTTCCCACTCTTCATACATTTTGAGCAACTTGGCCAAACGCTGTACCTTCTCCAGATCACACGGCTCAAACAGCGAATCACCGTTGGCGGTAGCGTCCAGAGTTTGCGACATCGCACCGAGGATACCACTCCCCTGACTACCGGAACCAGGCTCACTCCCCAACAAAACGCGCGCATTGCGGAAGCTGTAGCTCTCGTACAACCGTCGCACCTGCTCCCAGTCACGCAGGTGGAAGGCTTCGTAGGGGTTGGCAACGGTTCCAATGCGACAGGTAAAGCCATAGGGCCGGTGCCAATCGGGATCATATTCATCAAAATCAACATAAGTGATCGGCAGACCCGAATGAGCCGCGTAGAGAAACGCACCCACCACCATACTCTTCTTAGCGCCGGTAATGTCTACAACGTTGGTGTAACCTGCCGGAGGTTGGGCTTCCTGCTTCTGGAACGCTTCGCGGAGAGCGCGGAAAACGTGGGTAGGCGTATCCTTGGGTAATTCGATCAGGTCAAAACTATCGTCCGCCAAGTTGGGACGGAACTGTTCAGAGAGAGGAGCCTGCTTCAGGCTCAGCATATACCCCTTGAGCCGCGTACCATGATCAACGCCCGGCATCTTGCTATACAATGTATTCAATACCAACACTACCCGCTTCGGCTTTAACACGCAAACAACCTGCAACAGAGGCTCAAACGACTCGCCGACGGTCAGCGCTAGGGTGTGAACAGGCTGGTCAACACCGCGTAGTCGATCAGGTTCTTGAGCAGCCATCTTAAGTTCGCAACCCAGCAATTGCTGAATATATTGCTGAATATAATCCTCATAGTTGTGTTTATTCCAGAATTTGTACGTCTGTTCCCTCAAATTGTCAATATCACACTTACCACCCATACACATCTCCTCGTGGATAACCATTACGTACACCGGTTGGCAGCCTGATCTGCTCTTGCAGTCTACCTTACCACTACTGTCGGTGCGGCTCATCCCCACTCCTGCTGATTCTTCCTCATCACTTCTGCTGATGCGGCTCGGTTGAACGGCTGCTATACTCCCTCTATAAATGTAGCAAAATGCTCGCGGATGAAGCGATAATCGAGCGGTGCGTCGTCCGCAAGTTCCCATGCGTTGCGGCACTCGGCCAGGATGGAGGTTTTGTGCGAATTGACGGTACTCAACGAGACCGACAGATCAACAGCCACCTGATCCGGGCGCAACCCACGAGCAAAGGCGCACAGCACGTCGCGCTGGCGCAGGGTGAGCCGCTCCCACACCTGGCGACACTGTGGCTCATCAACGGGGACAATGCGCCGCAACTGCGTCTCCACCGCCTGCATTGGCGTCTGCGCCAGGGCGCGCAGCGCCGGAAAATAGGCACCCCACGGCGCCAGTGGCGCCTGAATCAACTGTACGCCATCGGCAGGTGTCACGTGCATCAGTGCACCATCCTTGACCCGCTGCAACGTTGCTTCCGGCGTATGCATGTGCCAGATGCGGTCCTGGTGGTCGCAGAGCAGCGCAGCCGCCGACATCGCCAGCAGCGCCATCATGCGCCGACCGCCGCTGAGACAGAGGTGCAGCCGTCTCCCTTCACGTTTGAGGTCGGCTATCAGGTCGCGGATGCATTGCCACGCCGCCTCGGCGTCCGCTGCTGCACGGATGTCGGTCAGTTCCGAGCCGTTCGCGCGAAGAGGAACGTGACGCAGTCGGCAGCGCCGTCCGGCATAGTAGTCGTCAACGAATTCGGCTTGCAGCCGCTGCCATGCTTGCCGGGTGCGCAGGTTGGCAAACGAGAGGTGCAAAACGTAGACGTCGCTGATGGCTTCACCCTGTGCCAGCAGCGCATCGAGGGCAAAGGTCACGATTTGCGGCTGCCCTCCCAGCGTCGCCACCAGCGTGGCACCAGCGTCGGTCTTTGGCTGCATGCTTGCTCCCATGTGATCAGCGCGCGATGGATGTGCGGTCGATCACGCGCTATCCTCACTCCTCAGCGGGGTAGAGAACACGAGGCGCGCCCCCTCCCGATCCGCGCGGACCCTCCCGATCCGTTCCATCCGTGTTCCATTCACCAGGAGTCGCCTGTGAACTGTTCATACTATAACAGCGCTATGCTGTTTGTCAAAACCATCCGTGTCCCATTCACCAGGAGTCGCCTGTGAACCCATTCCCTGCCATTCTCATCGGCGGTCCGCCGCATAGCGGCAAGTCGGTGCTGACCTATCTGCTCACACAAGAGTTGCGCCGGCAGCGCGTGGAACATTACGTGCTGCGCGCCTGCCCCGACGGCGAAGGCGACTGGAGTCAGGAAGCGCCTCCCGAAACTGTGCGACTGCTGCGGCAGAAAGGATCGTTCAGCGCCGACTTTGTCGATCGGGTCTGCCGCGACTTAGCGCAACGCCATTTGCCGCTGATCGTCGATGCCGGTGGAAAACCGACGCGCGATCAGGAGCGCATCTTGGACCATTGCACCCATGCCGTCCTCATTTCCGCCACAGTCGAGGGGCTGACAGAATGGCGTGAGCGCGCTGAACGCCACGGGCTGGCGATTATCGCAGAACTCCATTCCGTCCTCGACGGCGCCGACCGCATCGACGCCGACGCGCCGGTGTTGCGCGGGCAGATCGGCAGCCTCGAACGTTATACCGACGCTGTCGGACCTGTGGCGCTGGCGCTGGCACAGCGGTTGAAGCAGGTTTTGAGCTACACCGATGTTGAACTGAAAGCGTACCATCTGTCGCACACCCCTACCGAACTGGTGATCGATATTGATCACCTCGCGCGCCCGATCGGATTGCCGGAGCGCGAACGGCGCTGGCAGCCCAACGATCTGCCATCCGCCCTCGATGAAGTGCCGGACACAGCCCTTTCTATCTACGGACGGGGACCGAACTGGTTGTACGCCGCGCTGGCGCTGCGCGCAGCGCCAAACACGGTCTTCCTGTTCGACCCCCGCCTGGGATGGCAACCTCCCGTTTCATTGACTTGCGCATCATCGGCGGCGCCTGCTGCGTTTTCATGGCAGATCACCACAACCTCCGAATGGACCTGGATTGAGATGCAACCCGGAATGCCATACCTCGACTACCACGAAATCGACGGCACAACACTGCCGGCGTGCGACCCGCAGCGCGGCATAGTGCTCAGCGGCAAGATTCCACACTGGTTGACCGTCGGCGCGGCGCTTGCCTACCGCCATCATCCGTGGCTGGCAATCGTCCAGGCGCAGGAATACACGAACGGCATTGTCGTTACAAGCAGAGTGCAGGAGTATCGTCCAGGATCGCTGGTTGTACTTCGGAGCAACCGATAGCCGGAGCGCCGATCAGAAAATGAGGCTCAGAACGCTCTGGCGGATGACGCAATTTATATTTGGAGAATGCAACAAGGTATCGCGCAATACAGATTTTTCACCCGCTATTGCGAACATGACGACCGGACATCACACGGCGCGCGTCATACGCGACCATTGCCTCTCGTGCTGGCGTCGGATGTCGCATTTGTGACGGCGTTGTGTGCTAGACTTCAACAGGAAACGCACCCGACCCCTGAGGTCTGGCTCCGCGCACTCCTCCCGGTTGCGGAACCAGACCGGCGGAATGATCTCTGTGCCTGGTCGGTATCCCGCCCGATCTCAAGGGTCTTGGGGGAAGAACGCGGGTAGCGGAACGCAGGAGTGTCTGTCGGGTTGAAAATTGGTACGGCTGAAGGTAGCGCATACGATGTTGGGCCAGGCACGAAATCTCAGTGCTAACATTGCCTTATCTCCAGGAATAGAGACACCTAACCCACGCAAGATATATCCAAAGATAGGACCTTAACCTTATGAACGATGATACGCTCAAACAGTCATTTAAGGAAATGTTCGGCTTTCCGGCGTATGATTTCCAGATCGCCGTCGCTCAGCATCTCTTCAATGGCAGGAACGTCATTCTTCAGGCACCAACCGGCAGTGGCAAGACGAAGGCCGCCATTTTTCCTCTGCTC
>NZ_JBWGQH010000009.1:87931-128749 GCF_056331925.1 Chloroflexus sp. | reverse complement strand
CTGCGCTCACCCTGACCCCTGCTGTCATTTCGAGGGCGCACCAGCGCCCGAGAAATCTTAACGTGCGGCAGATTGCTCGCTCCGCTCGCAATGACAGATGGCATTGCACCCGCCCTGACAGCCTCCGTTCGGTAATCATTTGCTAAACACCAGTGTGCCGACTATGAGCGGCGCACGGTGCGCTTCGTAACATTAGTAATCTACTGCCAACGCCATAATCTTCTCTTGGGTCGCCTCGACAATCGGCAGCTCACCTTTGATACGCCCACCGGACACGACGTAGACGCGATCACTCATTCCCAACACTTCGGGCAATTCCGACGAGATCATCAGAATGCTCATCCCTTCGCTCACCAGTTGGTTCATCAACTGATAAATCTCGTATTTCGCCCCGACATCAATACCACGGGTCGGTTCATCGAGGATCAGAAGATCGGGTCGAACAAACAGCCATTTACCGAGACATACTTTCTGTTGATTGCCACCACTCAAATTCGCTACTTGCTGCTCAATGGTTGGTGTTTTGATATTGAGCGATTTGCGATAGTTTTCGGCGATCTGAATCTCGGCATTGCGGTCGATCACGCCATTAGTTGCCAATGCCCGCAAGTTGGCCAGCGTGATATTCTGACGCACATCCTGGATCAACACGAGACCTTTCGCCTTCCGATCCTCTGAGACATACGCCATCCCGGCGGCAATTGCTTCACGCGGGTGGTGGAACAGCCGTTTGCGCCCCTTGAGCCACAATTCGCCACTTAAGCGGTAGCCCGGCGCATTCCCAAAGATACTGAGCGCGAGTTCGGTCCGACCGGCACCCATTAGCCCGGCTAAACCAACGATCTCACCTTTACGCACCTGTATATTGACATCACGGAGTAGATAGCGACCGACGTCAGGTGAGAAGACCGACCAATTGCGCAGTTCCAGCACCACCTCGTGACCAGGCTGATGGGTACGCGGGGGGTAGATGTTGGTAATTTCACGACCAACCATATTGCGAATTAAGGTCTGCTCGTTCACCTCACCTTTGTGGGCATCGAGTGTGCAGACCGTCTTCCCATCGCGTAGCACCGTCACCGTATCCGCGACCGATAACACCTCTTTCAATTTGTGCGAAATGAGAATACAGGTCACGCCGTTATCGCGCAATTCACGTAACAGATTCAATAAATTCTCACTATCATCTTCGTTGAGCGCAGCGGTTGGCTCATCGAGGATCAGAATCTTGACTTCCCGGCTTAGTGCTTTCGCAATTTCGACCAGTTGCTGCTTTCCTACACCGAGATCGCGGATTTTTGCTGCCGGATTCACATTGAGGCGGACTTTACGCAACATTCCATCGGCACGGCGGATGGTTTCGTTCCAGTCAATGATCCCGTTGCGACTAATTTCGTGGCCGAGAAAGATATTTTCGTAGACGGTTAATTCCGGTACCAGAGCCAATTCTTGATAGATGATACCAATCCCTACCCGTTCGCTATCAGCAATGCCGGTAAAGCGTTGAGGTTGACCGTTGATCAGAATTTCACCGCTGTAAGTACCATACGGATAAACACCGCTAAGTACCTTCATGAGAGTGGATTTACCGGCGCCATTCTCCCCGACGAGACAGTGGATTTCGCCGCGCTTGACACTAAACGTCACGTTGTCAAGCGCACGTACACCGGGGAACTCTTTGGTGATGTGGCGCATTTCGAGAATAGGGGTTTCCATACACGCACCGCTTCAGTGGATGAACCGCTGATATTGGGGAAAGGGTGGCGGCCCGAGACGGATGAGACCGCACGACCCCTTCCTTATTACATCACGACAGCCTTACGGGAGATTAGTGAAATCGCTGGCACTATAATAACCGGAGTCAATAAGAGCGGCGCGCACGTTGTCACGGGTGACGGTCACCACCGGCGATTGAATGGCCGGCACGTCCTTCTTGCCGTTGTTGTAGGAGCCACGCGCCTCAGGCTGCTTGTTTTCAAGCAGGGCCACAGCAGCACTGATCGCATCTTTGACCAGCGTGCGCACGTCTTTGAAGACGGTCATTGACTGGCGACCATCGATGATGTACTGCACTGAAGCCTTCTCGGCATCTTGGCCGGTGACGAAGTATTTGGTTACGTCCTTGTCGGCGGCGAAGGCATCGGCAATCGCACGCGCAGTACCGTCATTAGGTGCGAGAATGTAGACTGTACCTTTATCGGCGGCGGTTGCAGCGGTCAGATTAGCCTCGGCAAGGTTCTTGGCGGTGTTGAAGTCCCAGTTGGTCGTAATTTGACCGATGATCTTCGCCATCTCGTCGCGGGTGAGGTCGAGCTTGTTCTGGAGTGCAACTGCCTCGCTCGAGTTCTTGATCACGAAGGTACCATCGGCGATCTTGGGCTGGAGCACCTTCCATGCTCCCTCGAAGAAGAGGAAGGCATTGTTATCAGAGGCTGCACCGGCGTACAGGTAGAGCGGGTTGCCGCTGCCACTCGCGTTATCGACCAGATACTGGGCCTGCTGGGCGCCCACGGCAATGCTGTCGAAGGTAACGTAATAGTCAACAGCATCGGTCTCACGAATGAGACGGTCGTAGGAAATAACCTTAACACCGGCAGCCTTAGCCGCTTCGGCAGCCGCCGCCGCAGCCGTACCATCGTGCGGGCAGATGATCAGTACCTTGATGCCTTTGGCAATCAGGGCCTCAACATTCTCTTTTTCTTTGGCCGATGAGCCTTGGCTGAACAGGATTTCAACCTGATAGCCGGCCTGTTGCAGCGCTTCGCGGAAGCGGGTCTCGTCTTGAATCCAGCGGGGTTCATCTTTAGTGGGAAGGACGATCCCAACCGCAAGCTGCTGGCTGCTGCCACCGGTGCTACTACCGGTACTGCCACCACTACTGCTGCCACCACTACTGCTGCCACCGGTACTGCCACCACCACATGCGCTCACCATGAACGCAAATACCGTCATCAACGACAGAACGAACCACAGAATTTTCTTCGACGACATGACAGAGTCCTCCTTGAACATAAACCAACGTCACTGTTGCGGATATACCTGGACGCCAAATACCTTTGTTGCCGGGTACACCTCCATGTGTGCGAAGTAATCGGTCTGATCCTGATATATGCATTGAAGCACAGTGACGCCGGCTTGCCCATACCGACAACCCTGAATGCGCATAGGGTGTTCCTCCTAGAGCATCATTAGGGAGATTCCCCTAAATCGACGATCTGGGTTTGTTCAGCCGGCTAACACCATATTAGGCGTGGTACACTAGATACATCACCCTAGAAAGCAAGACGGAGTTGGGGTATGATGCCGTTGGTACGCACCAAACTGCAACCACCGGAAGCAAGTCCGTCGCTGTTAGCCCGTCCTCGCCTGTACGAACGGTTGCGGTACGCCTTACACAGTCGGGTTGTTCTGATCACCGCACCGGACGGTTACGGCAAAACCTCGCTGCTCACCGTATGGATCGGTGAGTCCCGCAAGGAATGGCCGCAGATTGCGTGGTTGACCCTCGATGCCGCCGATAATGATCTACGCCGGTTGTTCGTGTATTTGGTGGAAGCATTACCTCACTTGCCACCGACGCGACGGGCACAGCTTCAAGCGTGGCGCGAAACCGAAGTTGGTCTGGATGCGGAACAGTGGTGCACCGAGTTGCTGAACGATCTCGCCGAAATAGGCGATGCAACGATCATTGTTTTCGACGACTATCACACGATCACCGATAACCAGATCCATCACGCAATAACTTTTCTCGTCGAACATCTCCCCCAACGCTGCCGATTGATCATCGCCACTCGTAGTGATCCACCGTTGCCACTTGCACGCTGGCGAGCACGAGGGCAGTTAGCCGAACTGCGCAGTTTTGATCTGGCCTTTACCCCTGAAGAAGCGGCGGCGTTTTTGCTTGAAGAAATGGAGTTGCCCCTCGAACGGGAACACATTGTTGCGCTGCTGGAGAGTACCGAGGGCTGGCCGGCCGGTCTTCATTTAGCGGCGCTGGCTTTACGCCATCATTCGCACCAAGGTAAACCGGTTGATACCATTATTTCCGGTAATCGTTACTTGGTTGATTACCTGATCGAAGATGTCTTTAACCAACAACCATCCCACATCCAACAATTTTTGTTGCAAACGTCGATCCTTGACCGGCTGTGCGGACCGTTGTGTGATACGGTGATCAGCATCAATGAAAGAGGAAGTAATGAACAGAGCCACAGTTCGTACAGCCAGTTGATCTTGGCCGAACTTGAACGCAACAACCTGTTTCTCTTCCCGCTCGATACTGAGCGTAATTGGTACCGTTATCATCATCTCTTCGCCGATGTGCTGCGTGAACGGCTCGAAACCGGGAGTAGCCCAGACCACATCGCCCTACTTCACCAGCGGACCAGCGCATGGTTTGCTGCCCATGGTATATTGCCGCTTGCCATCAACCATGCCTTACGCGCACAGGCGTTTGATGACGTAGTCGCAATGATTGAACCGATTGGCTTGGCGGTGGTGTCACAGGTGGGTGAAACCACGCTGCGCCGCTGGTTGCTGCAAATCCCCGATACGGCCTTCGAGCAACATCCGCGTTTAGCCCTGTTACGTGCATGGCTGGCGACTACCGACTATCAGATGGAAGATGCCGCGTATTGGATCGCCGTGGCTGAGCGAGCATTGGCCAGGGTCGCGAGTGGAACTGCGACGCCGTTTGGGCCAATTGCGAATCTGCGCGGCGAATTGAGCGCAGTGCACGTCCGACTGGCTGTATTACGCGGTGATAACGACCAGGTGCTGCAAGAGGGGCGACAAGCGTTGGCATGGTTGCAAACCGATAATCAAGCCCTACGGATGCGAATTGCTAAAGATTTGGGATATACATACTTCGCTCAAGGCGATCTGGTGCGTGCCGAGCAAGCGTTTAGTGAGGCAATTGTCAATGGATTCAATGCCGGCTTGCCTTATATCTCGGCGATGGCTACCAGCGATGATGCGTATACGAAAACGCTGCGCGGTTCGATCGGCACTGCTATTCAGACGTGTCGCGAGACCATTAACCACATGCTGCAACGCAACCGCGATCGCGCATCACCCGGTATCGGGTTGCCTTTTCTGGCGATTGCCGACCTGCACGGTGTGCGTCATGAGTTTGCCGGAGCATTGCCGGCATTGGCCGAAGCCGAGAGTTCGATCAAGCCGGGGAACACAACGAGCTATTTGTGTCTGTTGATCGTGACGGCACGGATCAATCGGGCACGAGGCGATGTGGCCGGTGCATTACGTGTTGTGCGGCAGGCCCGCTTTCTGGCCCGTCAACGTAAGATTGATTGGGTGCTAGCGGTGTTGAACGGTTTCGAGGCTCAATTGGCACTAGAACAGGGTGATCTCGTGACCGCCGAGCATCTGCTCGAAGCACAACTGCACCCGCCGGTTGAGTTTCGGATGATACCGATCGCCGCTTTCTACGCGCGCGAACATATTACCCGCGCCCAGTACGAATGGCGATTGGCGCGGGCCCACGCTGCCAGCAATAGCACTGAACTCTATGCCCTGGCCGCAGCATTGGCCGCGCCGATGCAAGGTGAGATCTGGCAAATGCTAGCTCCGCTTGATGCCTCTCTGCTGCGCGGGCTGGCCCTCCTTGCTGTCGGTGAAGATGTGACCGACATAATCTTGACCGCACTTGATTTGGCGACGGTTGAACGAATCGTTACACCGTTTGTGCAAGCCGGTGCATCGCTCCGCATGATATTGCACCAACTGAGTGCGCGCCAACGCTTACCCGCCTACGGTGAATACATCCTTTCCCGCTTAGACCAAGATGAACCTTTGCCGGTGAGTATGCCGATAACACCGGCACCGTCAACCCTACCCGAACCACTGAGCCAGCGTGAGATCGAGGTCTTACGCCTGATGGCCGAGGGCCGCAGCAATCATGAGATTGCGGCAAGTTTGGTGATCGCGGTGAGTACGGTGAAATCGCATATCAACAATATCTTTAACAAACTAGGGGTCGCCTCACGCACGCAAGCGGTGGCACGTGGGCGACGGTTGGGGTTGATTCCGTAACGACCTAGCGCCACATAATCTCGATCACATCACGTAACATCGCTTGACACGTGCCCAAAGGCCCGTCTTCAAGACTGCTGATCGTTGAACGACCGGCGGTATCGGTATATATCACAAATCCCATCTCACCCTGCGCTAAGCGGGCGAGTGGATGTTCGCGACCAAGGACGGTTGGGGCAACGGACATGGCGTAACGACCATCGGGCTGACGCTCGGCCAGCGCTACTAACGACACCCGACCACCGGCGCCCCAAGCTGCTGCCAGCTCTGCCATCGTCACCTCACGAATCCCGCGCACCGTTACATCGGCTAGGGTTGTTGGCTGCCTGAGCACCGCGTTGGCAAAGATCACCAGCTTGTTGGCAGCATCCCAGCCATCAACGTCAAGTGCTGGGTCCGGTTCGACGATCCCCTGTCGTTGGGCTTCGGCCAGAGCGCCGGCAAAATCGGCGCCGGCGGCCATCTGTTCGAGGATAACTTGCGTGGTGCTGTTTACAACCAACTCGGCCCGTTCAATCTGCGCACCGGCCAGATCACGGCGACCGAAGTTGATGGTTGGTAGCGCGCCACCTACGGCGCCGGAGAAGCGTAGCGCCGGACGCGGACTGCGCGGTGAAAGATCATCGGCCCAATCGCTCAGGGCTGCCAATTCGGCAAAGGCGAGTACCAACGGTCCCTTACTGGCAAGCACTGCCGGCTTCCCACGACGTAACGCGGCCCGCACGATATCGAGCGCAGGCTGACCGTCGCGGAGGTTCGTAGGTGTAGCTTCTAGTAACAGATCATACGCAGCCGTTGCAGCGAGCGCAACCACATCCAGATCGGGACGAAAGGCTGATAATGTGCGTACCCCTAATCCCTGCCGTTTCGCCGCAACAACCGCCGATAGATCAAGCCCGGCCGGATCGAGGGCTACCCCCGTAGAGTCGGCTGCTCCTACGATGCGCAGGGTAAAACCGTATCGGTGCAATAACCGATCAGGATCACGAGCTAGCAACTCAAGCAGGGTTCGCCCAATGTTACCCAAACCGGTAACGATGGTGTTTACGATAACCATAACAACTCCTAGGCAACAGTACGGTAGGCGTGTATAATATAAAGCTATATTCTATCTGTTCTAGCGGTGAGGTACTTCACATCATAACGAAGTTCCATTACTCTTCTAAGGTCGCCTGTCATGAAACAGTGCCCGGTTCCATGCCCATTTGTCGCTGCCCATAATAGCGATCTCGTGATGATCCGTCAGCATTTGATCGAAGGCTATCAATGTCGCGATGCATGGCTGGCACTGAGCAAACTCGTGCAGAATCCACGGCAGCGCAAAGATTGTCTTGAACGCGCTGCGGTCCTCGATCCAGACAACGAAGAACTCGTTATTGCCTATTTGGAATCGCGACTCGCCCTGGATCCGTCTGACGCATTTGCCCAACAACGCTTGAACGAAATCCACACCAAACGCTTGCTGAGCGATGTAAAAACGTCTTATTTCCACGAACAGCCCAAACCACGACTGATCGGCGATATTTTGGTCTCGATTGGTGCGATTAGTGAAGCTGAACTACACGAAGCGTTGACTGAGCAACGACGGACAAGTTTGCTGAAATCCGATCGACGGCTGGGCCAGTTACTTTTGAAGCGCGGATTAATCACTCCGGCAAAGCTGGCCAAGGCCTTGATCATCCAACAACAAGAGCGCAGTCGAGCACGCACTGCACCGCAGGTGTTGGGTGAGTATCTCGTTGAGAAAGGTTACATTACCGCAGCCCAATTGGAAGATGTGTTGGCCGAGCAGATTAGGCTTGATATGCAAGGCAAACGGTTAAGTATCGGTCAACTCCTCGTGCGGATGAACCTGATGTCGAAAGAAAAAGTTGATCAGGCTGCCCGCGAATACGAGCGGCTCTTCTGGTCACAGTTTAATGCGTAAATCGAGCGTTGCACCGTGTTGATCGACGAACACGTAGGCGTGCTACAATAAGCGGGCTTGCATAGTGTGTTGACGTTGATCATCGAACACGGTTGGTCATGATTGCCGGCAAACTCACTTCCTCGCGCACAACGATCTGGCTGGCAGCGATTTGGCTGGCGGCAATGATTAGCATAGCCGTACCGGGATTGCTTTGGTGGCTGCCGTGGTCATTCTTCCGCACTCCATTAGTTGTGATCAGCGGCGGGATGCTGTTTACCCTACCGGGGTTAGCCCTCTTACGTTGGCTCCACCCTAGCCCGTTGCCCTGGTTTGAACGCCTGGCATACGCGGCAAGTCTGAGTTGCACGGTCCTTCCTCTCATCCTCCTGTTCAGTGAACCTATCGGCTGGCGCTGGAATGGACTGTCTGCCTGGTTGGTTATCGGTGGCTGTGCAGTACTGGCCTTGTGGCCGCAGACATCGGCGATACGCCGAATCGCTCCTGCTTCAGGCAATTGGCGACAAGCTGCTCTACCAATTCAACCACGCCACCACTTGATCGGATGGGTGTTGATCTTGCTAACCGGTGCAGCCTGTGCGGTACGCTTGTTTCTTGTGCGTGATGTGCCGCTGGGGTTTTACGGTGATTCGTATCATCATACGGTGATCACCCAGCTCCTTATCGACCACGGTGGCCTGTTCCGATCATGGGAACCTTATGCTCCTGCCGTCACCTTCACCTATCACTATGCGTTTCACACGATAGGTGCTTGGTGGCATTGGCTCGCCGGTATCCCGGCAACCCAAGCAGTGATCTGGGTAGGGCAGGTGATGAACGGCTTGTCAGTACCGTTGATGTATTTGTTGACTGCACAACTTACCAATTCGCGTCTGACCGGTGTATGGGCTGCGGTGATCGTGGGCTTTGTGAGTGTGTATCCGGCTTATTACGTCAATTGGGGACGCTACACGCAGTTAGCCGGACAGACGGTCTTGCCGGCGGCAGGGATAGCGTGGATGACGTTGATCGACAGCGCTTTGCAGCCGCAACGGTCATGGCGTTCCCTGGTCAGGCCGCTGGTGCTGGTCATCATCGCCAGTGCTGGCTTGGTGGTCAGTCACTACCGGGTCGCGATCCTTGCGATCTGCCTGCTGGTAGCCTACACGGTAACGGTGCTCGTGACGGCTTGGCCAATCGAACGTCGAGCATTGATCCGCTTCCTGACGGTAGGAGCCATCGGTGCTATCGGCACACTGCTGCTGGCATTGCCTTGGCTATGGCGAGTACGAGAGGGGCAGATCACGCGACTGACTACGAACCTCGTCCTCAACAATAGTGAAGCCAGTAATCCTTTTTCACTCGAAACCGTCGGGGCAGCATTTCAGCATGGTCTCTTCCCTTTGGCCGCGTTGGGCTTGGGTAGTCTGCTCTGGCGACGGCAGCTCGGTGGGATCGTGCTCGCGCTCTGGGCCTATTTAGCATGGATGGTCGCGAACCCGCAATTGATCGGCCTGAACGGGCAGGGTTTGATCTCCACCTTTACCGTCTTGATCGGGGCCTACCTGGTGATTGCACCGGCTGCCGGTGCGGGTATCGTGGCGCTGTTCAGGCTAATCGCACGCCTGATGATCACCCTGCCTCGTCACGCTGCAACTGCACTCGTTGCCATCCACTTGGGGAGTGGTATCCTCGTTGTCGGGTGGGGATCGTATTTTCAGGCGACGATCCTCGATCCGGCCTACCAACTTGCTACCCCTGCCGATCTGAAAGCCGCAGCATGGATTCGTGATCATCTCCCACCAGATGCAGCGATTTTCGTCAACGGGTTTGCAGCCTACGGCGGCTATGTTTACGCCGGTAACGATGGAGGCTGGTGGTTGACCTTTCTGACCGGACGGCGAACGAATCTGTTGCCGATGGCCGTCGGCTTTGAGGCAACCAACCCGCCGAATCTGTTGCAGATCATCCGTGAACAGCATCAAGCGATACAACAATACCCAATTGGTAGTGCAGAAGCGGCAGCAGCACTGCGTTCACTTGGTTTTGCGTATCTGTACAATGGCCCGGCGGCTAATCCGCCTGACGAATATCTCGATCCGGCGCAAATTGACGCCACACCGTTGTATGAGCTTATCTACCGCCAAGACGGCGTGAGTATTTGGAGAATTCGCTAGTGCGTCTTGCAGTTGTTGGTCCGACGTACCCTTTTCGTGGTGGGATTGCGCAGTATACGACGTTGCTGGTACGCTATTTGCGTGCAGCCGGTCACACCACATTCTTCTATTCCTTTACTCGTCAGTATCCGGCATGGCTCTTCCCTGGCCGGAGTGACCGTGATCCAAGCTCGAACCCGTTGCGTGTGGAGTGTGAGTACATTCTCGATCCAATAAACCCGCTCACGTGGTGGCGGTTAGTGCGGCGCGTGCGGGTCGATCGGCCCGATCTGCTGTTGCTGCAATGGTGGGTTCCTTATTGGACACCGAGCCTCACGGTGATTTCCAGTCTGCTCAAACGCCCACCACCCACGAACATTGCTATCATTTGCCACAACGTCTTACCCCATGATGGTGGTGGCGTCATTGACCGTCGTTTGACATCCACCGTCTTGCGGCGTGCCGACGCGCTCATTGTCCATAGCGATCCCGATTACTATCGGGCACGAGCATTGGCACCGGATGTCCGGATCGTCAAGGCCTTCCTTCCAACATACGAGCCGATCTTGACCGAGACACCGACGGCAACCATCGCACACTTGCGCACACAATGGGGCATCCCCGAGCAACGACGAGTATTGCTCTTTTTTGGCTTTGTGCGACCATACAAAGGTCTTGAATATTTAATCCAAGCACTGGCCAAAGTATGTCAACATCTTGATGTCCATTTGGTAGTCGTTGGGGAGATTTGGGGATCGTTAGCCTATTATCAGCGCTATGCCGCAGAGTTTGATGTTGCGCAGTATATTACCTTCGTGAATCGCTACGTGGTAAATGAAGAGATTCCTGCGATCTTCGCCACGGCTGATGTAGTAGTTTTACCTTATATTTCCGCAACTCAGAGCGCTGTCGTGCAGTTAGCGTTCGGTGCGAGCAAACCGGTCATCACTACCCATGTCGGTGGGTTGCCTGAGGTTGTGCAAGATGAGGTAAACGGCTTGATCGTGCCACCGCAAGATGCCAATGCGCTGGCTGGGGCGATTATTCGCTATTTCCAAGAGGATTTAGGGCCGCGCTTTACGGCGAATCTACAAACAGCGGCTGCCGAACGAGCCGAGTCGTGGCCGCGGTTGGTTCAGATTATCGCCAATCTCGCGCGTGAGTTGCAGGGAACAACCTAGCATGCGGATCGTGTTTCTCCTCCCAATGGGTATTGACCGACCGTCGGGCCGGCGGTATTTCAATATCGCGCGCGGTCTGGTTCGGCGTGGGTGGCACGTGCGTCTGTTGGCCCTGCATCCCGATTTCGCTACCTGCCATCAACGTCGCTTCGTCGCCGATGGGGTCGAGGTCTGGTATGTGGGCCAGATGCATGCCCGCAAAACTGGCAACACCACGGTGCGTTTCAGCCCGCTCGCCTTGCTGTGGGTGGTGATCCGTTCAACGTTAGGTCTGATCTGGGGAGTACTCTGTTCGCCGGCAGATTACTACCATCTGGGCAAACCGCAACCGATTAATGGCATGGCGGCAATCATTGCGGTATGCCTGTTGCGCCGAAAATCCTTTTTTGTTGATTGTGACGACGATGAAGTGACTGCCAATCGTGTAACTGCCGGTTGGCAACGGGCGATGTTTGCCTTCTGGCAATGGCTCCTACCACGCCTGGCTGTTGGCATCACCGTCAATACGCACTATCTCGCCGCCCAACTGGGACAACCCGGCAAACCATGCGTTATCGTTCCCAACGGGGTAGCCATCGCGCAATTCACCGTGCCACCGGACTCAATCCGCACAGCTCTTGCGCACGCGCTGGGCCTTGACGAAGGACCGGTCATCGCTTACGTTGGTACGGTTGCCCTGCACAACCATCCCGTTGATCTGTTGATTGCGGCATTCACGCAGGTCGTAACGCAACATCCAACCGCACGTCTCCTCATCATCGGTGGCGGTGAGGATTTGGCTGCCGTGCAAGCGAATGTTGCGCGCCAACCGTGGCACGACCGCGTCATATTCACCGGATACGTACCACACACAACGGTGCGCGGGTTACTTGCCCTCGCCGATCTGAGTGTTGATCCGGTCTACGATGACGCCGTCGCCCGCGCACGTTCACCACTCAAGCTGATCGAGAGTTTGGCATTAGGTGTACCGGTCATCACCGGTGATGTCGGTGATCGGGCTGAGATGCTTGACTTCGGTGCTGCGGGGATAGTAGTGCGACCCGGTGATGCACAAGCGCTGGCCACAGCCATCAATGAATTGCTTGCCGACCCAGTACGGCGCATGGCGATGGCGTCAGCAGCAGTCGCACAGGCCCGACGATATGACTGGGATCGGTTAGCCGAGCAGTGGATCAGGGTCTACCATTCTCATCCTACTGACCGGGAATGAAGATGACGTACAAGGCGCGATACTCGCTCAATGTACCTTGTGCATGGCTATCGCCCACGAAATAGACGTTTTGACCGAGCAAGACGGCATCGGGAAATACTTGCGCGTCTGCCGGCAACGACACCTTACTCCATGCATCGGCAGCGATGTCATATGAGAGACTTTCGCGGCGTTCGCTATCGAAGACTAACAAGGCGTTAGAGAGACCAATCACTGCCGGGCGAGCGATCGCCTGCGGCAACGGGGCAATGACCATCCAACGCCGACTCGGACTGTTCGGTGGTTCGAGCCATGCACTCTCGCGCAATGGGCCGTTGCTCCCCTCACCACCGATCAGGTACAGTCGCCCATCGGCAATGGTTACACCGGCGTATTGCCGTGGCTGTGGTAACGACGGCCCCGTCTCCCAACGGTCGAGTACCGGATCGTAGATAAAGACTTCAGCCCGAATCGTCGTGCCATCCCAACCGCCAATGAGGTACAATTGACCTTCCCACGCAACCAGGGCGTAGCGGCTCCGCGGTGCGGGTAAGGGCGCACCGCTGTACCAACGCTGTTCGCGCGGATCGTAGATCTCGAGCCGGTCACTGACCGTCCCGTTCTCGTCTTCACCACCGGGTACAAAGATTTGACCACGGAGGGTGATGGCGCGGGCATAGCTCACTGCGGTTGGCTTGTCGGTGAGAGTTACCCAACGATTGGTATCGGGATCGTAGCGATCGACGGTGGCGACAACGGTATTGTTGCGTATGCCACCAATAACATAGAGTCGTCGCTCGAGATCGTAACCGGCAAGCGCAAAATGATCGCGTGGCTCGTCGAGTGGCTGGCGAATAAACCAACGTTGAGTGGAATCGATAAGAACGGACGTGGTCGAAACGACGGGTACCGGTGGATTAGCCGCTAAGCGCGTATTCACGAAAAATGTGATGCTAGCTATGACGATCACGACCACTAATCCAATCGGCCAAAACCACCTGTGCATAGCCTGAGATTGTGGTTGAGTAGATGCGGTCAATTCAGGCGCCGGTAGAGGGATTGGAACCGGCTCGGCACGCACAGGCGACGCCTCGGTCACCGATGGTTTGGTGATGAGCGGTTCAGGTTCAGCAGTGGTCGGAGCAGAGACCGGCTCGGTCGTGACTGGCTCTGCTCCTTCGGCACACACGGACGACACCTCGGTCGCCGATGGTTTGGTGATGAGCGGTTCAGGTTCGGCAGCGATCGGTGCAGAGACCGGCTCGGTAGTGACCGGCTCCTCTCCAGTAGCCAATGTCTCATCGTTGATCACGGTTCCTGTCTCGCCAACGGTTACAATCCCATTCCGAATAGCATACACTGTGGCCTCAGTCCGCGACTCAACGCCGATCTTGGCAAAGATATTCCGCAGATGCACCTTGACCGTATTGACACTAATATTTAAGGCAACTGCGATCTGCTGATTGGTAGCACCGGTAGCGACGAGGCGCAAGATTTCACGCTCTCGTTCGCTGATAGGGCTTTCGTTCGTCATAATCTTGCACGCTACTTCGGTTGACATTTTGCGTTGATCATAGCACATACTTGATGTATCGGCGTGACCAAACGCCCGATGGAGAGAATATTGAGCACAACTGTGGGCAAAGCATTACGCTGACAGCAGGCAAAAACTTCTCGTATAATTAGGTATTGCCACTCTTAACGTGCAAGGTTCATTCTGGTATGATTGTACGACGGTCGCGTTTTGCTCTGCTGCTGTACTGCTTAACCGTCTTGTTGGTCGTACAGATCGGTGTGCCCGCACAAACCTTAGCCCAAGCCCAAATTGAGTTGGAAGTATTCACCCCGTTTGGCGGTCAATACGTGGTTGGCGAATGGCTACCCATCCGCGCGACGCTACGTAATCAAGGCCCTACGGTGACGGTCACGTTAACCGCTTCACTCATCGATGAGCCGACACAGTATGTACGCACATTCCGTATCGCCGCCGATACCGAGCAGGTCGTCTGGCTGTATGTGTTTATTGCCCGACCGCTGCGCGCAATTACCGTTATTCTTTCCACCAATACCGGAGTTGTCGCCCAACAAGACATCTTGCTCCTCTTGCGACCGGTCGAACGGATGCGGGCTGTGATCGGGCCTTCACCGGTGAATAGCGATCTATTTGCTACCGATAGTTTGACCGTCGACGATCTGCCCGATCATCCACTTGGCTTGAGTACTCTGAGCGTATTAGCGCTGTTTGCATTGAGCGAGCCACTGACGGCAAGTCAACAAAGTGCTTTGCTAGTATGGGTTGCCAACGGCGGTCACCTCATCGTTGGCGGTGGGGTGAGCGCCGTGGATCTGCTGGCTGCATTGCCACCTGCGTTACAAGCTGCTCAGATCGAAGGTGTAACGGTCATTGACAACCAACCAATCGCCGAGTACGGCAAGCTGGAGCTAACAACACGGTTGATCGGCTTGAAGTTGGCGCCGGTAGTCGGTGCGCAAGCAATCGGTGATCCCAACGCACCGCCATGGATCGAATATCCGATAGGGCGTGGGCGTGTTACTCAATTGGCCTTCGCTCCCGAACAATTGGCCGATTGGCCCGGTCGTGAACTATTTTGGAGTACGTTAGCGCAACCGACTTTGTTGCTACCAACCGCTCTTGGCACGACTGCGCAGATTGCTACCGTCCAGGAACAACGTCTTCTGCCGGTGCTGAGCGAGCTACCGACGCTTGACCTGCCAGCCTTCGCTCAAGCGCTGACCGCGCTGACGTGGTACGCTTTAGCACTTACCGGCATACTCATGATCGGTTGGTGGCGACGAAAGGTGGTACCGGCAGCCGTCTTGGCATTATTTGCTATGATAAGCAGCACCGTAGGCGTGTGGTGGGCGATTGCAAATGCCTCCCCTACGCACGCCGCCATCCGTTTGACGTGGATCGAAGTTCTCGATCCAGCACAAGCTCAAGCCCAGACGGCAATCGTGATGCTGTCGGCAATGCCCCGCATAGAGAACATCGAGTTTGCCTACCCAACCATGATTCGCCCGCTCTCAGGAGTGGCGAGTCACCTCGAAGGGATGAATGGGAGCGAAAGGGACCTGCCGCAATTGACCACACAGATGGCGGTCAAGCTCAAACCATGGCAAGCCCAAGGGTTATGGGCAACTGCGTTGTTGCCGGCGCCGGCGATACGGGCGATATTTACTGTCGATCAGGGTCGGCTACGGGTTGATGTGCAAAACGATAGCCCGTATACCCTGCGCGACACCTATTTCGTCTACGGTGATCATCTGCTCTTCTTCGGCACCCTGCGCCCCGGTGCGCGTTCGGTCGCGCGCTGGCCACTCGGTCTCCCGATAACGAGTACCGGTGATTCACTTGGGCAATTGATCATACAAGACTTGCAGAATAACGGTTTGCTTACCGGTCCAAATGTCGAACAGATTACTCGTATCCGTGGCTCCCTTATCGATGCGATCATCGCGACGCTCCCAAATCGGTTCGATCCGGGGCCGTTTATGTTGGCATGGCTCAATCGTGATCCGTTGGCCGGAGAAAAGTTCACGGTTGAGCTCAGCGAGACGCTGTTGGTGCTACGTCCACCCATTAGCGGTCAAGGCGAGCTTAATCTTCCCGCCGGTTGGTTGCGTCTTGATGTAACCGATCCAACGACGAAACGCTGTCTCAACGATCGAGGAATACAACTGAGCGGCAGCACAGCCGATCTCCACCTACGCCTCCCACCGGCACTCTCCTCACTACAGGCTACAAGCATTCAAGTGCGTCTTGAGTCGTCGGGCTCCTTGGATAATATCACTATTCAAGTCTACAATTGGGTCACCGACGAATGGAATAGCATTCCGTTGACCAATCCGGCCAACTTCACCATCCCGACGGCCAACCCATATTTGCGAGCCGGTGAAGTGCGGCTTCGGATCAACGGCAACCTCGATCGGCTTGGGTGTGTGGTTGCCGCCGGTGGGGTTCAGGGAGAAATACCATGAGCGTCATCTTGCGCGAAGAATGGCACTACCTGATCCGGCGACGACGCATCGCGGTGCTGATCGTTAGCACAATGCTGGCAATGATCGCAGCCACACAGCTAATCGCCCAACAGTCGGGGTTCACCAACATCATTGTTGCAACACCGCAGGCTATTCCCCTTCCTCATGCGCAAATTGGTCGGTTATTTGCGACGAGTCTCTGTCTGGCGTTACAAGGTTGGGTGATAGTCACAACCCCACTGGTAGCCGCGAGTACGTCACCACCGACCGGCCTGCAACCCGCGTTACCGCCTGCCCGTTTGTTTGCCCGTTTGCTGGCTGTGTGGGGAGGTATGCTCCTGGTCGTGCTGATCACACTACCCTTCTTTAGCATCTTACCGTTGTTTGGGAGCCTTAGCTGGCCTGAAATTGGCTGGGCCTTTGCCGTGATCCTCACAAGCGGCTTGCTTAGCGGTGCTTATAGTCTCGGTTGGATAGCCTTAGTCCAGCAAACGCCGCCAGCCTTGGTGGCAATCTATAGTTCACTGCTCGTATGGGTCGGAGCAGCGACGCTGATCATCACCAACAATCCCGTTCCTAACCCTACCCTCATCTCACTAGTCGCGTTCAATCCCTTCGCTATGATTATTGCACCACTCGCACCGGCCTTCCCACCCGATGGACCGATCGCTGCCGATTTGCAAAATGTACTGCGCTTGACCCACGGCCCGGTTGATCCGAGCATCCCTCTCTACCGACTCTACCTGGCCGGCAGTGGTATGCTCGTTTTCATCGTTGTTGCCGGAGCTAGTTGGTTGGCCCGTCCGCGACCACGCCGCTGGCAACGGTTTGATACGGTGCTGAGCGTGATGTTGATACTCTATGTCATGGTACTGGTTGGATGGCGTGATTGGTGGTGGATAATCGGACAATAATGGGGTCCAGCTCAGTACGGTAACGACTTGGGCTGCGTTCGTGATGGTCTAACGTCACCGGCGCTGTTGTAGTCGATCCTGACCTGATCTACGGTGCTCGCACCTGATAAATCACAACACCACCCTGTGTGTATACCGGCTCATAACCCAGGCCGGCAATCTGTGCCGGAGTTAGTGGGCCGGCCGGAGAGGTGTAGATGTAGTCGATCTGAGCATCGGTGATCAGTTGAACCAGATCAATCGGTTGACCGTTGCCAATCGCAATCACTTGCTGGCTGAGCTGACGTGCTATGCGCAAGGCGGTTGGGTCGCCGTAGGTGATCAGAACCGGCGGCGTACTTGTCCACCGTCCGGTGAGAGGTGTAATCCACCAACCACCATCGTTGCCGCGCTCGATGGTCGGTAGCCAGGGTGCTGCGTTGATGAGAAAGCGTGCATCTGTAGGAGTATGTTCATCGATCCACCGCATAGCAACGCGGTCGTCGGTAGTAGCCAACACGGTGATCGGATTCACGATGTTACGTTGCTGCTGCGCACCCCACAGGGCAATCCCGATCAAAGCACAAACACCACCGATCTGCAACCAGCGTCGGGACGGCCAGATCAATGCGACCCCTCCGCCGATCAGGCTGCTGAGGGGTAAAAAAAGACTGATCGCAGCAATGTCAACCGGGAGTAGCCAGAGAAAGGGCAGATGTACCGTCGCCGGGTTGATCGCCAACAAGAGCAGCCCCATCCCAGCCCAACGCCAACGACGCTGCACAATACCGACGATCAAGACAATCACACCTACCGATGGCAACACAAAGCTGATCAGCCACGGATTGGTCAGCACCACCAGACCACCTACCCACAACGTGAGGATGGTAGTCGCCCGTTGCCGCCGAGCAACGCCGAGCAGTGCGCCGAGCAACGCCAACGCGACCAACCACTCGTTCGGGCCAATCCACATTAAGTCGTAGCTGAGTCGCGCATACGAACCACCGGTGGTTAAACTCTGCTCGCCGACTGCTGCCGGTAATAAGACGCGCCGGAGGATTAACCACCACCACGGTGCTGCTAGGAGCGCAACACCAACCCCGACCAGCCCGACGAGACCCGTGTAGATGCTGATGGTGCGTCGTGACTGACGAATGCCCCACACGAGACTCTCTGCGGCAATCAGTGCCCCGCCGAACACAAAGACTCGCATATGCACGAGACTGAGACCGATTGCCGTGAGGATGATCAGAGCCAGCCAGCCGATCCGCTCCCGTCTGTCGCCGGCACGCAGCCAATGGTGCCAACTGATTGCCAAGCCGACCAACAACAACAACCCGCTTAGTTGGGTATAACGACCCCATGATACGTAGTAAGCCGGCATCCACGAAATGCAGCCAACGATAACGGCAGCTACACTCGCGGCCACCGGTCGTCGCCAATACAGCAAGGCCAACGCTGCCGCCGTTACACTCTGCAACCAGTTGAGGAACTGGCCACTCCAAAGCATTACATCGGGTAATTCACCACCGCTAAGCTGCCACGCTGCGGCTATCAACACGTGGTACCCCCAGTGATACGGCATGTCAACTACTGGCAAGTAGGGGGTTAACGTCCACGGCACTCGCCCTGTCTCGGCTGCAACCCGGATCATCAAGGCGTGATGAACCGAGTCGACCCACGGTGGAAAAGCGAGATCGGCGATCTGCACAGCGCGCAACCCGGCGGTGATAACGAGTATCGTAAGTAACAACCACGTCGCAGCTGATGGGCGATCGTGTACGGCTGCGAGATCATGCCAAGCGGCAACGCCGGTGCTTATCGCTAACAGGAATGCGCCTCCGCTCAGCAGAGCGGGCGTCACCGCTCCACCGATGGCGGTTGTCCATAGGTAAACTAGCGGTAGGATGCTCAAACCGATCCCAACCCAGAGCGCAATCCGTAGCAACCAATGCGGACGCGCACCGGGAAGATAGCGTTCGAGCAGGTAACCCGGCGCAATGAGCCAGAAGGTCGTCGCCAACACAACCCGTCCGGTCGGCGTCAAAGCAACGAGCAAGCCGATGGCCAAACCACTGAGCAGCCAACGCCGACCGGTACTTAGTCGGCCGGTAGTCAGTTGCCCACCGCCTACCGTCGTCGAGACCGGTTGGAATTCGCTCCCATTCACTGGACTAGCCAGAAGATCAGCGCTACCACCACTACGGCAATCAGGAACAGGAGGCTGAGCAATTTGACTTGTTCAATGGAACGACGCCGGGCCAGTAAAGGCCGCGCTTCTGGTGCATACGGCACGTTGGGTAACTCGCTGAGAAAAATCGCGCCTAGCGCTGTCGGATTGGTAAACAGGGTTTTGAAAAAGACGGTGATCAAGTCACGCGCCGTGATCAACGGCGGTGCCCAATACGCCTCTTCTGGTGTCAGCGGTCGCCCGGTCAACGAGCAGCGGAGTTCGGTGGTTGTTTCATGGTTGTGCGATGCCATCGTGTACCTCGCTTGCTGCCGATTCTGTTCGTCCATTAGCCAATCCGTCGAACAAAGCGCTCGATCCGTTCGAGCGCCTCTTCAATTTTATTCAGTGCCGTCGCATAACACGCCCGCACATAGCCGGCTCCACTCGGTCCAAACGCATCACCCGGCACGACGGCCACTTGCTCACGCTGGAGCAATTGCTCACAAAACGCTTCGCTACTAAGCCCAAGATGGCTCACCTGCGGAAAAGCGTAAAACGCCCCCTGCGGTTCAAACGTGGGTAAACCGATGCTGTTTAACCCGGCCACAATCACGTTGCGCCGGCGGTTGTACTCACACACCATCTCCTGTACCGCTTCTTCGCCATGCAAAATGGCTTCCAAACCGGCGTACTGACTCATGGTCGGGGCCGACATAATGGCATACTGATGGAATTTACGCACCGCGCCGGTGATCGCTGCCGGAGCGGCCAGCCAACCCAACCGCCAACCGGTCATGGCGTATGCCTTCGAGAAGCCACCGAGCAGTACTGTGCGTTCGCGCATGCCGGGCAATGATGCAAAACAGGTATGCTCGACACCGTACACCAACCGATCATAAATCTCGTCAGAGATGACGATCAGGTCGTGGCGTTCGGCGACCGCAGCTACCTCTAACAAACGCGCGCGACTCAGTACGGCACCGGTCGGGTTGTTGGGATAGCCGATCAAGATCGCTTTCGTGCGTGGCGTCACCGCCGCTTCCAGCGCCGCACCGGTCACTTGAAAGCCGTCGGTAACGTTGGTCGGGACATAGACCACCCGCGCATCGGCGAAGGTCACACATGCCGGATACGCCACAAAACACGGTTCTGGCATCAGCACTTCGTCGCCAGGATCGAGTAAGGCTAGCGCTGCCCCAAGCATCGCTTCGCTGACGCCAACGGTGATTAGTAGTTCGGTTTCAGGATCGTACTGGACGCCATACCGACGGTTGAGGTGTTCAGCCAGCGCAACGCGCAGTTCGCGGAGACCGGAGTTGGAGGTGTAGGCTGTGGTACGATCAATTGACGCTTGTCCGGCCGCACGAATGCTTGCCGGCGTGATAAAATCAGGCTCGCCGACCCCGAGTGAGATCACGTCGGGCATGGTGGCGGCAATATCGAAAAAGCGACGGATGCCCGAGGGGGGAACGGCACGAATGCGATGCGCAATTCGCTGTTTGGTCATAGGAACTCTCCTTCACGCTGTCGCAGAGAGTGGATAGGTGATTGACAGCGTGTTAGCGGCTTAGCCGAGCACCGTTGCTCGGTGAGTTCTATCTTACCATGGGACATGCAGGATTACGTTGGCTTGATCGAATATTGTTGAGCGTCCTAGCCGGTCTGGTGACTCTCTACATCTGGTACGCCGCCGAGCACGTTCGTCTGTTGCTTTCGTTTCCCTTCCCACTCGATTACGGCGAAGGGCCGTTACTGGCGCAGGTTCGTCATTTGACCGATAGATACGATCTCCATCAGTTGTACGCCGATCCATCGCGCGCTCCGTTTTTGATCGTCAATTACCCGCCACTCTTTTTACTGCTAAGTGCCGGCCTAACCGTCCTGATCGGTATGCCATTAGTTGCCGGACGATTAATCGCGCTCGCCGCTGCAATCGCAGCGACTGCGGCGTTGGCCGCACTCATCGGGCGGCGCGGGGCATGGCTGGCCTTGCTCTGGTTGGCTGTACCGGTGGTGCGCGAGTGGATGCCACTTATGCGGGTTGATCTGCTAGGAGTCGCGCTAGGGCTGTGGGCAGTGTGGGTAGCCGATAACGATCGCCTGCCTCCAGTCTGGCGGGGAGCGTTGGCCGGTGGGTTGGCGGTTGGTTGTCTCTTGACCAAGCCCTCACTGATCGCCGGGCCGCTGGCCGCCGCTACGATCTTCCTCGCCGAATGGATCCGGCTCCGTCCCCAACCCGAACCACATGCCCGTTATGCACTACTGACGTTTCTTGCGACTGCAACACTGGCCGGTGGTGGCATCGTAGCAGCTCTCGCCTGGGCTACCCAAGGTTGGTTCCTGATCCACGTGATAGCCGCCAACGCAAACCGCTGGGAAGCAGACTTAGCCCTCGGCTTCTGGCGGCAGCAACTGACGCTGCGTTGGCCTCTCGCCATCGCCGCCCTGCTCGGTGGAGCTATTGTGTGGCGCACCGAACGACGGAAGATGCTCCTCCCGGCCCTCACCTACACATTGGCCGGCACCCTCGGCGCCATTGGCGTAGGGAAGGTCGGTGCGTATGCCAACTACTTCTTCGAGTGGTACGCCGGCCTGATTTGGCTGTGCGGTTTGGGATGGAGCACGCTCACCGCTGTGAACCAACGCCGGTCCGTTCGGTCACTTGCAATGAGCAGCCTGCTGATCCTCAGTCTGCTCTACTATCCGCCGTTGTGGGACGCCAACCGGCTGCGTCCGGCAGGGTTGATCGAGCCTAGCCCACCCCGCTTGGCCTTTGGTCAGTATGGGTTGTGGGCCGACGTCCGGCGTGAAGCCGATGTATTGGCGGCATTGACGCGCACCGGTATGGCGTTAGCGCGCGAAGCACGCACCGCCGGGCCGGTCATCTTCACCGATGTGCCCGGTCTCGCCAGTGGGGCCGGTGTCACTGCACGCATTCCTGTCTTCGAGTTTCGCCAATTACTCGATCAAGGCTTAGCCGATCAGACCACGCTGTTGCAAGAATTAGCGAATGGCAAACCACCGTTGATCTTGCTCGATTACCTCGGTAACTGGTTGACGCCAGAGATGATCACGATTATACAGCACCGGTATGCCCAAGACGGTTCGTTGGGACTGATCGACCGCTACCGGTCGGTCGCCACCGGACCGGCCCAACCGCCGTTGCAGCCGGTGGCGGCAGGCGGAGTGCAACTGGCCGGGGTGCAACTGGCTCCACCGCTCGGTGTCGCCTATGAACCGGGCCAACTCCTCACACTCAGCTTGCAATGGCAGCGGATCGATCAGTACCCGGCAGACGACCTGACGGTCGTGGTACGGGTGCTCTTTGCCGGCAATCGCGTCGCTGCCCACAGCGAGCTACCCTTGCTCTACGGCGCGCTGCCACCAGCGCGCTGGTCAACGACGGCTCCCATCGAGCACATGCAGCCGATTGCGTTGCCGCTCGAATTATTGCCCGGCACGTATCAACTAGCCGTCGGCCTGCGCGACAGCAATGGTCATGACCTCATCGCGCCGCAGCCGGTTGCTACGATTGCTATTGAGGCGCAAGGCGGCAGTTTCTTCACCGAAACCGGCTACTTTGTGCCGGCAGCCTTTATGCGGGCGTGGGCCGAGCTTGGGGCGGTTGAACGGGTCGGCTGGCCTCTTATGCCGGCAGTGCCATTTACGTGGGGATGGCTGCAATGCTTCGAGCGGGTGTGTCTCGAAGCACGTGATAGTACCATCTCCATACGCTCATTGGGCAGAGAACTTTATCTCGCCGAAACGATGCGTAGCGCACAGTGTTTCACCGGAACACCGGCCACAACGATCTGTCCGGGATTTACCAACTATAGCGAACAAATAGCCGACCTCGGCCAACCGCTCAGCGGTGAACTGTTTCGCAACGGTTGGATCGTGCAGTGGACGGAATATGCCCGCCTCGAACGCAATACTGATGGCACTGTCTTTGGCCTGGGCCGGCTCGGTGATGAGACGCTACACTTGCCACCGGGGGTGCGCTACCGCTGGCCGGGGAGCACGATAGCCGAACGCAGGTAGGAAGGTGCGGTTCAACCATCAACCACGACAAGCCCCTAGCCCGCCGTGGTTGATGGTGTTGTAACGCGACCGCCTAACGGACAATGATCGCACTCGCCTCGCGACCTGCCGGCGCGAAGGAGTATTGCAAGAGAATGCCTGAATCGGTCACATCACTTGGGGCGTTGAAGCGGTACACAGTCGTCGTGAGCGAACCGTTTGCCGGTACCACCCCACTACCGGTGTCAATATCGAAGCGTGGTGCGCCGAGCACTGTGCTTATCCCCTCAATCTTGCTCAACTCGAAGCCGGTGAAGTAGTTGTCGTAAGTGTAGGCATCGACGTTGATCTGCTGACCAAGGCTCGCCACCCCGATTTGACTGCCACACAGTGTCAGCACCGTATTCGCGCTGTTGGTTGCATGAGCAGTGAAAAAGAAGGCACTGTACGGTCCACCTACCGGACCGACAAAGAAGGCATTGCGTCCATCACTGGCAAAGTTACCAACCTCCGCCGTGTAGCCAACATAATCGGGAGTACCATTACGGTCGGTATCGAACAGCAGATCGATCTCCACCGGATAGTTGGAATGGGTAATCCGCTGGTGCGTCGTAACTGCAAACTGGATCAGCGGGCTATTAGCCGGACAAATGCCGGTCCCATCGAAGGCACGGACACCCACATAACGCAGATCCATGGGCGGCATCTGCATTCCGGACCCTAGTGAAGCATTCACAGTGGTGTTGCTCCCGATCAGCGTGAATGGATCAACCGATACTGGATTGGCGCCAGTGTTGGTTAAACGCGCCATCGCCGGGCTGCCGGTCGTCGCCCGTACTGAAGCGGGTGCGCTCACGTTACCTGCAGCCCGCGGTAACACATGCCACGGCATCGTCAAGTCGTTAGCAGTACCAGGCGCATCAAGCACCAGATAGCCATCGTACTCGACGGCAGTCAGCGCTGCACCGTTGCCTCCGTTCGGCCCTGAATTGAGTATCCACACCGGCAGTTTCGTCGGATCAATGCGCAACGTCAGCGTGAACGTGCGCCGGCTACGCGGCGGCACCGTGATTGTGGTTACCGATGTGCTTGGGGTAATCGCCCCACTCACTGCATCGTTAGCAAAGCGGAAGGTCGGCGTGATCGTATAGGCGACGTATTGCCGTAGTTACGCACGACTATCGTGCGGCGTAGCGTGGTCGGGTTGCGCGTTGCCTCAACCAACCCAAATGAGATAGTCGCTGCTCCGTTGCTCAATTCCCACGCACTGGCCTGTGCCGCGATTGCGCGGTTGATGCGTACCTCACCACCACCGATACGGGTAATTGGAGCCAAGGCCGAACCAACGAAGACCGGCGGACCGTTGTAGATATTCGTTTCCGCCGTGTTGATCAGACGTGCCTTCAGCTCCCACGGTGAGAGGCTCCAGTTTGAGGCGTTGTAAAGCAATGCCGCTGCGCCAGCCACCATCGGAGCAGCTCCAGAGGTCCCACCGAATGGTTCAACGCCGGTGCCACTACCGGCCACCGCCGAGATCGAGGCGCCCGGTGCGCCGATTTCCGGCTTGATGATCTGACCGTACATAATCTGATTGCCATAGGTCATCTGACCCATGGTCGGTCCGCGCGACGATGTGCCAACCACGCTACCGGCGTTGCTGACCGGATTCGCAAAGTCGATAGTCGCCGAGTTATTTACCCGCGCTTTCAAAGCATTGCCGGCAGTCTGTGTGATCGATAGTACCGGTACGGTCGGTGAGCCACCACCGAAGCCGAATGTCGGCGGGACTGCACCGGCCACGTTGTTTGCCACAATCACAGCTACAGCACCGGCGGCTGCTCCATTAGACCCCTTGACGCTGATGGCGCAGGTGCCGCGGTCAACCAGGAGAATTTGGCCGGTCAGTGAACCGGGTGGGTACGCGGTACAACCAAGTGCGTTACCCAGCGCTGCACCATAAATCAAGGTACCACTGACCGCTGTGCTCGGGATCGGCGCCCACGGCTGGGCAACACCGTACACCGTTGTACTGAGTACAGTAATCGGATACGATGAATCACTTGGTACCGCCGTCTGTGCCACCGAAAGGGCCGTGCGTGCCCCTGCCGGTGTGCCGGTAATGTAGGGGCGGTCGGAGCTATTGCCCGCCGAAGCAACAACCAAGATGCCGAGCGGCTGCAAATTATCGACGGCAATCGCCGCGTCGTCGTCGTAGTTCTGCCCATACGACGCACCCAGCGACATATTCACAATGTGCATGTGATCATCGGTGACACCGTCGCCGTTGGGGTCGGCTACCCAGTTGAGGCCTTGGAGAATAGCGACGCCACTGCACGACGACGATACCGCCGAACAGACTTTCACTGCAAACAGATCGACTTCCGGCGCTACTCCCTGTTGGCCGCCGATAATGTCGGCGACATGGGTGCCGTGCCCGCCAGCACATGTACCGCTGCTCAAACCGGATACACCACAGTCGATCGGATCGGGATCTGGCATCAGCGGCCCATTCGGCCACATTTCGCCGACAAAGTCATAGCCCCCTTTGACCCGATCGGTTGGGAAGAGGCCATCGAGAGTCGTGTTGCGCGAATCGGAGGGACTCGTGCCATATGCCGCTTGATACGCTTCGAGCGTACCAGGGCCGCCAAATGCAGCGTGGGTATAATCGATACCACTATCGAGCACGGCTACCCGTACATCTTTACCACGATAGCCGGCGACTTGTACTTCGGGCGTGGCTCCGATGTACGGCACCGTCTCCATCGGGGGTTGATCGGCACGCTCATAATCGACCACTGGATTGATTCGCACAACCTCAATATCACGGGCCAAGGCTGACAGTGCTGCACCATCTACTTCGACGATAACGGCGTTCAGCGCAACACGCAGCCGTGCCAGCTCGATCAGTGTCGGATCAATAGCGCGTAACCGCGCCAAAACTCGCTCCTGCTGCTGGCTGATACGGTTGAGTTGGGCCGCTTGTGCGGCACCCTGTGGGATACGTGCGGTTGGATTCTCACTGAGACGAATGACAACAGATTGCCGTCCGGTCACATTAATAAGACTCGGTGATAGCTTGATCGGTGCTTGATCGAGGGTTACCGGTTCATCTAGACGTAAAGCATCGAGTTTAGGAATCGGGCGGGGCGGTTGAGCGGTAATCGGTGTGACCAGTGTTATCGTCAGTAACAAACTTACCGCCAGTGTAATCAACGGTCGTTTTGGCATCGAATGCATAAACACTCCTCAGCTCCTATCACAATACAGGAAAGAGATTTAACACTTGCGCTGTCGAGATTGCTTACTCTGGACCTCCTTTCTTTTGGTCATCGGATAACGACCTATTCAAGGCTGAGCGAGCGCACAATGAGACACCGGAATTGGTATATCCCGTTGTTCCGGTTACTCAGCAGCAACGATGCTAGCAAGATGAGCTGAGGTTGGGAAAATGGTGGAGAGAAGATTAAACCGAGTGAATATATTTGTCAAGACAAGCACCATAAAAATTAATGACAAATTTTTAACGTTCAGATGAAAAATTGTTCATGCAAAAGCATTTATTTAGAAATACTAAACATATTTTCAACGACCTGCTACCACTCTTCAATTCGAATGTGCTCGGTACGTGCTTTATGCTATACTGCTATCAATACGATTCAAGGTGGAGGATCCTTGTGTCTACGATCAATAACCTCTCAGTCGTGATGTGGGCCACCGATGGCACCCACGTCGAGCGAGCAGTCACCGGTGCCGCCGCTACTGCCGCCCGTTTTAGCACCAACTACGAGATCATTATTGCTGCCGGACCGGCAGCCACCGACGCTGCGAACCGCGCTGCTACTCGTCCGTTCGTTTATGCTACATACCATCGTCAGCCGCGTCGTCCGGCCTATCTGCTACGCGACGCTTGCACCCTGATCGGTGGTGAGCTGGTCTTGGCGTTTGATGCGGCAACCCCACCCTCAGCCTCAGCCCTTGAACGATTGCTGACCGCCTACGATGGGCAAGACATCATCACCGGTATGCGGACACCGGCGCCTACCAGCTTGCTGCACCGTACCCACACCGCGCTCCTCAAGCAGATTTTGGTCAGCGATCAGGCCGATCCGCTTTTACCACTTGCCCTCTTTCGCGCCGAACTAATTGACCTGCTCCCTGGCGATGGTGAGCTAGCTCCACCGCTCGCGCACGTGTACGCCGTAGCCCGCCGTCGCAACTATACGACAGCGCAAATCGCTTTGCCAGCCCACAGTGCCCCGACCTGCCCATCCACCATCGGCGATGTCGCATCGCTTGCTGCCCAAGGCCCTGCCCGTAGCACTCGACCCGCTCTCGGTACGCTGATCGTTGTTGCTAGCCTTTGGTTGCTCTTGCGCCGACGCCGCTAAACGGTACATCGAGCGCAACGTTTTCATCGCTCCCTTCGTCATATAACTACCTGCACGTCCCGTTCATCTCGCACATAGCTGACGTGGAGGTCAATCGTTACCGGAAAGTTGCTACCATAAGGAGACAACCATGACACAATCGAATCAATCCCCCAACCAACCACCCGACCTCGGCACAGCCCTGCGCGAGTTAGGCCAACAGCTCGAAACAGCGTTTCGCGCTGCAATCGACAACGAGCACACGCGCCAGGTCCAGCAAGAGTTGGTGAGCGGTTTTCGCAACCTTGGCGAGCAGGTCCAGTCGGCTTTGAAAACCATTGCCGACGACCCGCGCTTGCAAGAGCTGGCCGAACGTGGTCAACAAAAGTTGCACGAGCTTGAGCGGAGCCAAGCAGCCCAAGAGTTGCAACATGCGCTTGCCCAAGGGATCGATCAGCTTAACAAGCAGTTGGCCGAGTTTATCAGACGGATGCAGCCCCCTGCCGGCGGTGAGCCATCAACCGGCGCAACGACGCCGCTCGATAAAGACAACGACTCTTTTTAAGCTTACGTGATGGTTGCACGATGTGTGGGCGTTATACCTTAGCCGTTTCATCGGCCAAATTAGCTGAACGTTTTGCTATTCCTCCAATCTCCGATCTCCAACCACGCTACAATATCGCACCGACCCAGCCGGTGGTGGTAGTACGAGAAGGCAACGACGGACGGGAGGGGGTATCCATGCGTTGGGGCTTGATCCCTTCGTGGGCGAAAGATGCCTCAGTCGGGGTGAAGTTGATCAACGCTCGTAGCGAAACGGTACTCGAAAAACCGTCGTTTCGCACCGCCTTCCGTCGCCGTCGCTGCCTCATTCCGGCCTCCGGTTTCTACGAGTGGCAGACAACGGCAACCGGTAAGCAGCCGTTTTACTTCACTCCGGTGGCCGATGATCTGATGGCTTTTGCCGGGCTGTGGGATCAATGGCAGGCGCCTATCGGTGAAGTGATCGAGAGTTGCACGATCTTGACCACCACCGCGAATGAGATAGTTACTCCCATCCACAACCGGATGCCGGTGATTGTGCCACCGGAATTCACTACTTTCTGGCTCGATCCGGCGACCGATATTCCACACCTGCATGCATTTTGCCTTACTCCGCCACCGGTGGCCCTCCACAGCTATCCGGTCGGTAAGGCGGTAAATCAGGTGCGTAACGATGGACCGGCGTTGATTGAGCCGGCTGCGATCTAAACCCTACGCCGACCGCACCCGCTTGATTCGCGCACCAAGAGCGGCTAACCGCTCTTCGATCCGCTCGTAGCCGCGGTCGATTTGACCGATGTTGTAGATGACACTTCGCCCCTTCGCACATAGCGCCGCTGTGACCAAGGCCATACCGGCCCGAATATCCGGGCTAGGTAACCCGTCTGGCTCGCCGTAGAGTTGCGATGGCCCGACCACAACCGCTCGGTGCGGATCGCAGAGCACGATCCGCGCCCCCATGCCGATCAGCCGGTCAACAAAAAACAGACGGCTCTCAAACATCTTCTCGTGAATTAAAACGGTCCCACGCGCTTGCGTGGCGACCACAATCGCCGTACTGATCAGGTCAGGGTTAAAGCCGGGCCATGGCGCCGAATCGATCTTTGGAATCGCCCCGTGCAGATCGTGACGCACGACTAACTCTTGATCGGCGGGAACGATAATGTCGTTACCCTCTTCACGCCACATCACTCCCAGGCGCCCAAACATAATCTTGGTCATGCGATGCTCACGTGGCCGCGCATCGACGATCCGCAATTCACTTCGGGTAACCGCTGCCAACCCGATCAGCGATCCTACCTCCATAAAGTCGGGGCCAATCGTATAATCCGCCCCGCGTAAACGGCTGACCCCCTCGATTTCGAGCAGGTTGGTACCAATACCGCTGATCCGCGCCCCCATCTGGTTGAGAAAATGACAGAGATCTTGGACGTGTGGCTCAGAAGCCGCATTGGCAATCGTGGTATGTCCTTCGGCAACTGAAGCAGCGATGATCGCTTGCTCGGTACCGGTCACGCTCATCTCATCGAGAAACAGGTCGGCACTGCGCAACCCTTCGGTTGTCAAGATGTAGCTGGTTGGCGTCACTTCAACATGCACACCCAACGCCTGCAACGCCAGCAAGTGGGTATCGAGCCGCCGCCGACCGATTGCATCTCCGCCGGGACGCGGTAATGTGACGTAGCCACGCCGAAACAAGAGCGGACCGGCTAACAGGGGTGAGGTACGGATACGACGGGCTAGCGCAACATCAGGGTCGTGTGAGGGCAGATGAGCGGCATGCAATTGCACGACATTCGGTGCAGGTTGCTCGATCTGAACACCAAGGTGGGCCAGTAACGCGAGTTTGGTGCGTACATCGCCGATATCCGGAATGTTACGCAACGTTACCGGCTCATCGGTTAACAAGCTGGCGGCAAGTAAAGGGAGGGCGGCATTCTTGTTGCCGGCTGGCCGGATCGAACCGGACAGTCGGTACCCACCTTCAATCACAAAATGATCCATACGGTTTATTCCTATTGTGGTGTTGAATCTCCAATCAGCCGTTGGCGTCCGCGGCATACGGCACAGGGCGAGCCGATGTTTGCCAAGCGGTTACTTTTCTTTCCGGCGAAACCGGCTGCGCAACGCCTCTCCCCAACGTTGCCAACGATTGACTTGGATGGCACCGGTACGACGAGCTTGTGCAATCAGATCGGCAGCTCGTGCGCGGCCCAATGCCAATGCTTCGCGTCCTAGTTCTTTTAAACGCGCTTGATCGATAATTTCGCCTTCGGCAAACCAGCGCCACGCTGCCATTCCGGTGGTATACGTGCCGGCGTAGGCAATTGCTACCTTTGGCGCTACCCCCCAGATCGGTATCAGCCCGACGAGCGAGCGCGCTAATTGGCGCCAGATGAAAGCCCCTCCGATCACCGGCAAAACTTCTCGCAATCGCTCACGAATATCGGGCGGTGCTCCGTAGGCAAGAGCGAGCCGATACACGAGTATCGCTTGATTTTTGGTCAAGACCAGGATATCGGCTGCGGCAAACGGCACATTAAAGATTGGAATCTGCGCCGGTAAAGCCGTTGCCAGTACATATGAAGCGTTGGTAAACGAGACGTTATTGATCAATTGGCGCGCTACGGTTGCCCGTAGACCGGGTAACCGCCGAGCTGCCGCAAGGTGCAACTCAGTCGGTAAGCGGTCGAGGATTGCGCTTGCCAATTGTTCATCAACATCAGGTGTCATTGGATCAGGCACCACCAACAACCGAGCATGGGCAACGCGCGGATGCAATGGCCCGGCGTCAGCCGGTAGCGCCGTCCCCCATACTACGACAACGGTCGGTAATGCTAAGGCAGCTAATCGATCGATCGTCGTCAATTCACGCGCCGAGAGACGAGTAGTACGTTCAAGTCCGATAATAATAAGATCGACACTGTGTAACTCATCGGGTATGATCGTCGCCAAACTTGCGAGCTGGATTGGTGAAGGCCCGATCGGCCCGTACCGTTGGGTACCACGCTCGAGGCGGGTTGCAATCTCCTGACACACCCCCACTGCCCCCACACAGACAATGGTTAGTGGTCGTTCGGCTTCGGTACGGATTGCCGCAACATCAATTTCGCGCAGTGTGTTAAAAGCAACACTGAGATCGTTCCATTTCGGCATAATGACATACCTCTAAATAACCGGCCGATCCTACCGGCGGTGTCATTATAGCACGGACATTGCCTCTTTTTCTGAACTCTGCAACTGTATGGTATAATGTACTTCAGTATCGCTTGATGCGTCGCAAGCGCCTGTTGAGGAGGAACTAAGGATGGAACTCACTCACCGCCGGCTCAATCGAGTTGATCTCATTGAGGTTATCGGGCGTGTTGACGCAGCTACTGCTCCCCAACTCAAGCAACTCATCGAGTCCATTTTTAACGACGGTCGTTATCGCATTGTCCTGGATCTCAGCCGGCTTGAATATATTAGTAGCCCCGGTTTGCGTGTCTTGATCGAAGCGCGCAAAAAGGCCCGGGAATGGAAAATCACCGATCTTGAAGGTGGTGATGTGCGTATTGCCAACTTACCACCTCGGATAAAAGAAGTCTTCGACCTAACCGGCTTTAGCTCGCTGTTCGAGATCTATGGCGATACCGTCGAAGCAGTTGGATCGTTTTAGCCCTGCTCAATGCCGGTTCGTATACACCGGTCTACCCGATCGCCATGGAGAGTATTACCCTTACCGCCGACCTCGATGCATTAGCTAAAATTAGCGCGTTTATTACTGCCGCTGCCGAACGTTGCGGTCTTGATGATCGGGCAACATGGCAAGTCCAGCTCGCTGTTGATGAGGCCGTCACAAATGTCATTCAGCACGCTTACGATCCCGATCGGCCCGGCGATCTAACCCTGAGTTGGCAGTGTCATGATCATCGGTTTATTGTGACCGTTCGTGATCATGGTCGCCAATTTGACCCCAATGCTGTGCCGGTGCCAGACATTACATCACCGCTTGAAGAGCGTCAGGTTGGCGGCTTAGGTATTTATCTGATTACCCGCTTGATGGATGAAGTCCGCTTTGAGTTTTCGCCACAGGGCGGCAATTTACTGACTATGGTAAAGTACCTGCCCCACGATCGGCCAGAGTCTTCTGATGAAGTGCAGGTCGTTCCGGTGCATGATCGGATCGATGCGCTTACCGCGCCTCGCCTAACCAAGTTGGTGAGCGAACGGATTAGCCAAGGTGCACGTCAGATTGTGCTTGACCTGAGCGCTGTGTCGTTTTTGTCGAGCAGTGGCTTGCGCGCCCTTCTCCTCATCCGTAAAGAGTTGATGACGCTCGGTGGGGAGCTACGACTGGCGGCGCTTCAACCTCAAGTCTATGAAGTCTTCACTATCACCGGCTTCACCCAGGTGTTCAACATTCATCCTTCTGTGGCTGAAGCTCGGGCAGCATTTTCCCAGAGGCGTTGATTGTCGCGCGAACACCTGCTGACATGGTACGGTTTTATCGTCGGCGGGGTGGCATGGGGCTGGCTGCTACTGTTACCAACCGTACCGACAGTACCGGCGTTGGTGGTATTGTTCGCTGTACTGGCCTTCGCTGTTGATCTGCTTGCGTTCCGCACCCCTCCTGCCGATGTTCATAGTCTTGCCCCATTGGTATTGGTCAGCGCTAGTCTCGCGCTAGGACCTATTCCTGCGGCATGGATCGCAGCCGTCGAGGGATTTGTCTCTGGCGTGACGATTCTGTTGCAGACCAACCGTCCGCGTACTCTGTTTTCGCTCTTGGGACGACCATTGTTACGGAGCGGTTTACGCGCGCTTGGTTTGCTGGTCGGTGCATGGCTTGCCACTATCTCAAGCGGTCAACCACTGACGGCATTACCGATGTCGCATGTATTTGGCTGGACACTGCTTAGCTTTCCATTCGTGACTCAACTTGGGCGGATCGGGCGTGAGCTGTTGCAGGGTGGCTACAGCGGGCTGGCAACGTGGTGGCGCTCGGCGTGGCCGGCTATCCTCGGTGCAGAGATGGCTCCGCTGCCACTGGCATGGCTGGGCGCAGCGATTGCCCACGATCTCGGTATGCTCCATTTGATACTGGCCGGAGGAGCATTAGTTGCATCAGCAGCGATTTTGCGTCGCTCATCGCTCAACCTCCAACGCCAGCGTCGCTCGATGCGCGAGTTGGCACGGCTTAACGAAGTGAGCCGGGCGATCATCCGTAGCGAACTTGATGTCGATGCCCTTTGTGAGTTGATCTACCGCGAGGCGAGCCGGATAGTTGACACCTCATCGTTCCACCTTGGTCTCTTCAACGGTCATTACTACACGCTCGTGGTGCGGGTCCAAGATCGGGTACGATTGCCACGGCTCACTGTCGATCTGTCGGAAAATAGCGGTCTGATCGGCTGGATTCGCGAAACCGGACGGGCGATTCTGGTCGAGGATTTTACGCGCGAGATGGATCGCCTCCCCGCCCGTCCACGTTATCAGAGCGAACGACCGCCACGTTCGGGTATCTATGTGCCGCTCATTGCCGGTGAGACGGTGATCGGTTCGATTTCGGTGCAAAGCTACGAACCGTCGGCATTTGACGCTAACGATCTGCGGCTGATCTCACTCATCGCCGATCAGGCCGCTGTGGCAATCGCACGGGCGCGAGCCTTTCACGAAGCACGTCAGCGGGCCAATCAGTTGCAAGCGATACGTGAGGTAAGCCAGCAAATTACCGCTATTCTCAATCTCGATCGGTTGTTACCCTCGATCGTGCAACTTATTCGTGAGCGTTTCGGCTATCATCCGGTACACATTTTTACCCTCTCACCCGACGATGAGCGAATCTACTTTCGTGCTTCTACCGCCGATGGTGCTGATCTCGAACGGTTACGTGCGCTTTCACTGCGTATCGGTCAGGGGTTGGTCGGTGAAGCAGTGCAACGCGGCGAACCGGTATTGGTCGGTGATGTGCTGAACGACCATCGTGCGATTCGCGATACCTTACAGACTCGCTCGGAATTGGCGGTACCGTTGCGTGTGGGTACGACGGTGATCGGTGTGCTTGATGTGCAGAGCGATGAACCGGACGATTTCGATGAAGATGATCTGTTCGTGATCCGGACGTTGGCCGATCAGATTGCGATTGCGATTGAGAGTGCTAATGCCTACACTGCTCAACAAGAGGAAGCCTGGACGCTGAATGCACTGCTCCAGATCGCCGAAAATATCGGTCGGGCGACGACACTCTCCGATCTACTGGCAACGGTGGTGCGCTTACCACCACTCCTGATGGGGTGTCCACGCTGTTATGTTGCCTTGTGGGATCGCGAACAGGGTGATTTTGTGGTACGTGCAGTGTACGGTTTGCCGGCCACAGCACGTACCGGTGTTCTAAACCAGCCGACACGTTCACCGTTTTTCTGGCGGTTACGAGAACGGACCGCCGAGACGGATCAACCACGGCTCGAACTGCTCTGGCAGGCCCAAGACAATGCCGATCAGTGGCCGACACTGATAACCGTAGCGCGCAGCGGTACTTTGGTTGGCTTACCGATCAGTGCCCGTAACACACTCCTCGGTGTCTTGGTGCTGGATTACAACGATCCGTTCGTTTCACTGAGTACGCGCCAGCAGAACCTTTGCACCGGTGCTGCGGCTCAGATTGCCGGTGCGCTGGAAAGTTTGCTGCTTGCTGCCGAAGCTGCCGAAGCTGCTCGTCTCGAACAAGAGTTACGTGTAGCGCGCGAGATTCAGCAATCGCTGCTGCCCACTCGTTTACCGAACGTTGCCGGTTGGCAGATAGAAGCTGCGTGGCAATCGGCCCGGCTGGTCGGCGGCGATTTCTACGATTTTTGGTCATTGCCGACCGGCACCGAACCACCTCGCGAACTAGGGTTCGTCATCGCCGATGTGAGTGATAAGGGCATACCGGCTGCCATGTTTATGACGATGGCGCGCTCGCTGGTGCGCGCTGCTGCACTCGATGGCTCGGCACCGGCACGAGCGATGGAACGCGCCAACCGCTGGCTTTACCGCGATTCCGAGTCGGGAATGTTTGTTACCCTCTTTTACGCCCGCCTTGATCTTATCACCGGTCAGCTTTGCTATACGTGTGCCGGACATAATCCTCCACTGTTGTACCGCGCAGCTACCGGTGAGATCGAAGAGCTACGTACACCCGGTATTGCGTTAGGAGTGTTGCCGGAAGCGACATTAGCGGAGGCGGAGGCACAGTTAGCACCGGGGGATGTGTTGGTCTGCTATACAGATGGTGCAACTGAGACGATCAATGAACTGCTTGTGCCCTTTGATGTTGATGGTTTACGGGCGGTGATCAAGGCCTACGCCATAGGACCGGCAGCAACTATTATGCAAGCAATTTTGGCTGCCGTTGCTCGTCATAGTCACGGCCAACCACCGTTTGACGATATTACGCTGATCGTGATTAAACGTGCGTCAACGTAAGTTTGGAGGTAGTAGCAGCGCACATTCCGATGGCGAATGCAATCCTTGTGCGAGAGAACCGACAACCATCGACAGAGAGCGAACTTGCATAGCGAAACAGCTCTGACCCTCGGCCAAGCGACTGTTGGCTGCGAGACAAATATGTAGGGATGTAGGAATGTCCCGCCCTATCTTGACAAAAACCGGCCAATCCGGTGAAAAATCGTCTGCCGGTACGGTCCGGTCAACAACAGTTGATGGCCGGTCGCCGGATAATAGACGACCTCGCAACTCACACCACCGATCCGTGCCGCAATCGCTGAAGCACTTGCCGGGTCAGCCGTATTGTCATCCCGACCGTGGACGATTAACACCGGCGTTCGTACTTCCGGTAGCACACGCCGAGCTGCTGCCAACGCCAGGCGTAGTTCATCAATCGCTGCCACCGACACCTTAACCGATCGGCGTAACATCTGCTGAATTGCCGGATCATCGAGATCAAGGTCAGGCTGTCGTCGCCAAATAGAAGCCCGCAGATCGGGACTAGAAAAATCAGCTTGCGCCAACAGATAAAACCACGGCACAACGTAGCGCGCCACACCCAACAAGTCTATCCGCCAGTCGCCACCGAGGCGGTACGGTGTCGCCAACATCACCAACCGATGCACCGGTCGTTCGGCGGCGAGCAGGGCTGCCAATGCCCCACCGAGCGAAAATCCGATCACCGAAACGGTAGCATAACGGTCGGTCAACCAATCAAATGCCTGCCGCACAGCCGCAAGCCAGTCACGCCAACTGACCGCCATTAAGTCTTCGGGATGACCGGTGTGCCCAGGTAGGCGCACACTAAGCACAGTAAGACCAGCCTCAGCTAAATAATTAGCGAGGCTGCGCATCTCACTAGGGTCACCGACAAAACCATGGATCAGTAAGCAGGCATGGTTGCCACGTGGCAGCAAATACGGTTCAGTCATGCGTAACGTAGACGAGCTTGCGGAAGGCGTTGATATTACGTTCACCAATGCCTGACACAGCTATCAGATCATCAACACTTTTAAACGGGCCGTGCGCTTTACGGTATGCGATGATTCGATCGGCCAGTACCGGTCCGATACCGGGTAAAGTTATGAGTGTGGCGCGGTCGGCGCGATTAATATCAACCGGTGTGAAATCTACTGCTGCTGAAGCTTCGATTAGCTCAGCAATCTCTTCTTCATCGCTCCTCGTATCAGGAGTCGCTGGAGCGGCTCCCTCGGCGCTTGCCCCCAACGTGCTCGGCCCCGCAGCCGCCGGGTCGCGTGCTTCCTCGGCGCTTGCCCCCAACGTGCTCGGCCCCGCAGCCGCCGGGTCGCGTGCTTGAGATACTGGAGTAGCGGATGACGGTACCTCTGACAGAGGCAAAGACACCTCAGACAAAACCGACGCAGATGAGACCTGATCTGACGAAGGCTCACCGGCACCATTCCGACTAACCATCGTCTCACCAGTCGACATAGGGCGACGACGAGTCTCTGGCGGTGGACCACGATGCACCCGCGTCACCACCGGACGCGGCCCACTCGTAGACGTACTACTAGGAGCAGCACTCATCGATGTCTGTTTCGGTGGCTCACCGCGATGCACCTGCGTCACCACCGGACGCGGCCCACTTTCTACAGAAGAGGAAGTCGGCGGGGTCGATTGCGGAGTCACCGGTTTCGCGGGTGACGGTACAAACGAAGGCAATACCTCGGTACCGCTTTGCATACGGCGCCAAATCAGATACCCAATTCCAACTAGGAGAACAACAAATAACAACTTCCGCCACATAGTCGTGTGCTCCCCATCATACTCACACGAATCCACATCACACCTCGACACCTACGCTGCCGTCATCTGTACCAAGGATCGTAACAGAGCCAGATTCATTCGATCCTCCGCCATATCTTCACCCTTTGGCGTCTCAATAATCATCGGCAGATGGGCAAAGCGCGGGTCATTAACCAATAGCCGGAATGCCTCCGTACCGATGCACCCCTGCCCAATATGTGCGTGGCGATCAACCCGGCTCCCCAAATCCTTTTGCGAATCGTTCAGATGAAAACACTTTACCCGTTCCAGACCAACCAAGCGGTCGAGTTCAGCAAACGTTGCGGCATACGTATCGGGGTCACGAATATCGTAGCCAGCAGCAAAGATATGGCACGTATCGACACAGACACCGAGGCGGTCGTGGTAAGGGATCAACTCAAACAAGCGAGCTAAATGTTCAAAGCGATACCCCAAAGCTGTCCCTTGACCAGCCGTCGTTTCAAGCAAGATCATCGTCGGACCACCCACACCCTCGACGAGCAAGCGACTGATCGCATCAGCAACCCGGACCAAACCGGCTTCTTCACCAATCCCAGTATGAGCACCGGGATGGGTTACGAGATAGGGTATCTTAAGCTGGGCACAGCGTTCAAGTTCATCAGCAAAAGCTGCAATCGACTTCTCACGCAGATCATCAGCGGGAGCAGCGAGATTGATCAGATACGAGTCGTGGACGATCACCGGATGGATACCGGTACGCTGCTGTTCAGCCTGAAATGCAGCCACCTCTTCGGCAGAAATCGGTTTCGCCACCCATTGTCGTTCATTCTTGGCGAAAATCTGCATAGCATCAAGCCCAACCGACTCGCCGCGCGCAAACGACTTCGAGACACCGCCTGAAATAGACATATGTGCGCCGAATCGGGGCATACCAACTTCCTCATCTTCACTGCCGGCGGATACCAGATATAGCAATTATATCACGCCTTGTCGGCACCTTTCGCGCCCTATATCACAAGCGCGCGGCACGCCGACAACGCTCTGAGCAATAGCGTACCTCATCCCAACAGCGTGCCCACTTTTTACGCCATTCAAACGGGCGACCACACCCGACACAGACTTTCGTAGGTAATTGGCCTTTACGTTTCGGAGTATGAGCGGTAGCATTTGTAAGTTTTGTGCGCGCCATAGCGAATCCTTTTGCCGACTCAAACGGTATATAAGTAGAGTACCAAAACTCGCCAGACATGGGTCAAACCGACAGCAACAACAAACTAAACCCAACACCTCACCTCACGCCCAAGGAGCGAGGATGACAGAACTAAAAGCATATCAATATCGCCTCACCCCAACAAAAGGCCAAGTACGTCTGCTTGAACAGACGCTTGAGCTTTGTCGTTGGGTATACAACGAAACGCTAGCCTACCGCAAACAGGTATGGAAAAACCAGCGATTACACATCGAACTAGGCAAAACCAACGCCCTACTTGCGAGTTGGAGAACAAGCCATCCCGAACTTAAACGAATCCACTATCACGTCTTACAGGACATTCAGAAACGAGTACATCATGCATGGGAAGCCTTTGTGCGGCGCATCAAGCGTGGGCACAAAGCAGGCTTTCCACGCTTCAAAGGACGCGGCTGGTATGACAGTTTCACATTCAGGCAAGTGGGATACAGTCTCAGCATCAATGGGCAGTGGATCAACCTTTTCAACATTGGGCGAGTACGGATGATCGTACATCGCCGAATTGCAGGCACTATCAAGACACTAACAATTCGTCGGACACGAACAGGAAAATGGTATGCATCATTCGTAGTCGAAACGCACCCCAAAACATTACCACCAACTAACCGCGCAGTCGGCGTTGATGTTGGATTGCAACAATTTGCCACACTATCAACCGGTGAAGTGATCGCCAATCCACGCTTCTTTCGCAAAGACGAAAAAGCCCTGCGCAAAGCCCAACGTCGGCTGGCGAAAACCGAGCAAAACACACCCGAACGAGCGAAACGCCAAAAAGTGGTAGCCCACATTCACGAACGGATCACAAACCGCCGCAAAGACTTCGCCCACAAACTCAGTCGGCGGCTCGCCAATGAATTCGACGTCATCGTATTCGAGCAACTACGCATCGCACAGATGATCAAGGCTCGTCGCCTCGCAAAAAGTATCTCCGATGCAGCATGGCGACAGCTCATCACCTACACACACTACAAGGCTGCAAGCGCCGGTAGGATGTTTGTAGAAGTTGATCCGCGCGGCACCTCACAACGGTGCAGCCGATGTCGTAGCATCGTCAAAAAAGATCTATCAACGCGACTGCACCGATGTCAAACATGCGGCTTAGAAATCGACCGCGATCACAATGCTGCGTTAAACATTTTAGCTGTGGGACTACACAGCTTGGGTAGAAATCCCTAGAAGCCTACCTCCTGAAAAGGGACTGGGGCGAAGGTTTGCTACCGGTATGAACGTCTATGCCGTGGAGAAACTTTATAGAAGCCTACATCCTGAAAAGGGGACTGGGATTAGTCACATGATTGGATGGTTGTTTCCAGACCATTGTGCCGGATGCGGTCGTCTCACCGGAGAGTTGTTCTGCGCCGACTGTCGCGCTCGGCTCCGTCCCTACCCACCATTCCCGCCGCCAACCGGACTAACTGCGGCACGGGTAGCGTTCCGTTACGAAGGTGGCCTCGCTCACGCGATTCATCGGCTCAAATACGGTCATCGCCGGCGAATCGCGCGTCCGCTCGGCGATCTCCTTGCTGCTGTCGCCGGACCGCTCGACGCCGATGCCCTCATCGCAGTGCCGCTACACCCAACTCGGCTGCGCGAACGTGGCTTCAATCAGGCCGCCGAATTAGCGGCTCGTCTCCAACGTCCCGGCGCACCACCGCTAATCGACGGCCTCGCCCGCGTGCGCGCAACCCACCAACAGGCCCGACTGGAAGCCCCAGCCCGTACCGCCAACGTCGCTGGGGCTTTCGTGTGGATCGGATCGACACCACCCCCGCCCCGGCTTATCCTCATCGATGATGTCCTCACCACCGGCGCCACCCTCGCCGCCTGCGCCGCCGCCCTGCGCGCCGCTGGCGCCCACACAGTCAGTGCCCT
>NZ_JBWGQH010000009.1:9342-87832 GCF_056331925.1 Chloroflexus sp. | reverse complement strand
GCCCGCTCGGTGATGGACGATGCCGGAGGATAACGGCATCACGCCACCCTGCGTCGCCCACGTCCTCACCACCGGCGCCACCCTCGCCGCCTGCGCCGCCGCCCTGCGCGCCGCTGGCGCCCACACAGTCAGTGCCCTCGCCCTGGCCCGCTCGGTGATGGACGATGCCGGAGGATAACGGCATCACGCCACCCTGCGTCGCCCACGTCCTCACCACCGGCGCCACCCTCGCCGCCTGCGCCGCCGCCGCCCACTCGGTCAGTGCCCTCGCCCTGGCCCGCTCGGTGATGGACGACGCCGGAGGATAACGGCATCACGCCACCCTGCGTCCCCACGTCCTCACCACCGGCGCCACCCTCGCCGCCTGCGCCGCTGGCGCCCACACAGTCAGTGCCCTCGCCCTGGCCCGCTCGGTGATGGACGACTCCGGTGTACAATAGAAGCATGCGCGCAATGTGATCGAACTGGCAGCCATAGCACATTCGTCAGTTAGGAGGGACGATGATGTCTGAGATCGAGCAGCTCAATGCGGCCCAGCAGCAATGGGAACAGCAATGTCTCTGGCCAACGCTCAAACGTACCCCCGAACGACCCGGCCCCTTCATGACCACCAGTAGTGCCCCTGTCGAACGGCTCTACACGCCGCTCGACCTCGCGACCAACGGTCAATCGCTCACCGAACACTTTCTACACAACATCGGCTATCCCGGACAGTACCCGTTCACCCGCGGTATTCACCCCACCGGCTACCGCGGTAAGCTCTGGACCATGCGTATGTTTGCCGGCTTCGGCAGCGCCGAAGAGACCAATGCTCGCTTTAAGTTTTTGCTAGAACAAGGGCAGACCGGCCTGTCGATTGCGTTTGATATGCCGACACTGTACGGACGCGACACCGACCATCCCTTGGTCGAAGGCGAGTTTGGCAAGTGCGGCGTTGCCGTCTCGTCACTGGCCGATATGGAGATTCTGCTCGATGGGCTACCTCTCGATCAGGTCAGCACCTCGATGACAATCAATTCGCCGGCAGCAATGATTTGGGCGATGTACCTGGTCGTTGCCGAAAAGCGTGGTATTCCATGGAGTAAGCTGCGTGGCACCATCCAGAACGATATTCTCAAAGAATACATTGCCCAAAACGAATACATCTTCCCACCCGAACCAAGCATGCGGTTGGTAGTTGATACCATTGAGTTCGCTACCCGCCACGTACCGCAGTGGAATCCCATTAGCGTCAGTGGCTACCACATCCGTGAAGCCGGGAGTACCGCCGTCCAAGAGCTGGCCTTCACGCTCGCCGATGGCTTCGCTTATGTTGAAGCTGCCCTCGAACGCGGGTTAGACATCGACGAGTTTGCCCCGCGGATCAGCTTCTTCTTTAATGCTCACAACGACTTCTTTGAGGAGATCGCCAAGTACCGCGCAGCACGCCGCATCTGGGCACGCGCTATGCGCGAACGCTACGGCGCCAAAAACGAACGGTCGTGGTGGCTCCGGTTCCATACCCAAACGGCCGGCTGCTCACTCACCGCCCAGCAACCCGAAATCAATATTGTCCGCACGGCAATTCAGGCTCTAGCCGCTGTGCTAGGCGGTACCCAGAGCTTGCATACCAATTCAATGGATGAGGCATTGGCGTTACCATCGGAAAAGGCGGTCACCATCGCCCTGCGCACTCAGCAGATCATCGCCTACGAGAGCGGCGTCGCCAACACCGTCGACCCTCTCGGCGGTAGCTACTTCGTTGAGGCACTTACCGATCGTATGGAGCGTGAGGCACAGCAGATCTTCGACACCATCAACGCCCAAGGCGGTGTGATTGCTGCGATCCGCAACGGCTATTTCCACCGCGAAATCGCCGATGCAGCTTACCGCTATCAGCAAGAGATCGACAAAGGCGAGCGAATTATCGTCGGAGTTAATGCCTTCCAAGCCGACGAACCACTGGAGATTCCGATTCTTCAGATGGATCCTGAGGGTGAGAAACGTCACCTCGAACGCCTCAACCGCGTGCGCCGCGAACGCGATCAGGAGCTCGTTGCCCGCCGCTTGGCCGAACTACGCGCTGCGGCACAGGGAAGCGACAATATGATGCCGGCGATCCTCAATTGCGTGCGCGCCTACTGCACTCTCGGCGAGATGTGTGATGTGTTGCGCGAGGTGTTCGGCGTGTATCAACAGGATACGGTCATTGTCTAATCACGACGGTCGGGGTAGCTGATGGCTGCCCCGACCTACCATAGTCACTGTTGCTCACGCTTCCCACACAAACGGGAATAATATCAAAGATGCCATAAACGTAACCACAACATACGCCAGCAAAAACTGGATCGGCCCGAACACCACATCAACAGCGACATTCTCGAGTGATTGAGCTGTGCCCTGAATCGCGATAATCAGTGGCGCAACGAGTAACGGAAAGGCCAGAACGGCAAAGAGAGCACCCTTAAAACTCGCCCGCGCAATAATCGCTGCGATAATCGTTGTGGCTGAGGTCAACGCCAACCCGCCGGTGGCCAGGATTGCGCTAAAAGCCAGCGGACTACCAACTTTCACCCGCAGCAGAACGATAAAGAGCAAACTGGTAACGAGAGCGAGGACAAGTATCAGTGTCAGATTAAAGCAGAACTTACCTAAAAAAACCGCGGTCGGCGATGCCGAAAGACGCAGTGCAGCGAGTGTGCGGGCTTCCTCTTCGTAAACAAAGCTGCGTGACAAACCATTCAAAGCGGCAAAGAGTAGCGCCACCCACAACAACGCCGATTGAATCAACAGCGCCTCTTCGGTCCGCCGCAAGCCTAAGAAACCAACCCCAAGGCTCACTGCAGTTGTCGCACTGATGGCAAACAGTAGGAGGGTGTTAATCGCATAGCGCGTGCGCAGCTCACACGCGAGATCTTTGCGAAAAATAGCCCATGCTGCCCGCAACGTGACCCCGATCCCGCTCGGTGGCGGCGCCGGAATATCGATAATGGATGTTTCTTGCTCCATCGATTCATGCATAGCACCTTCTCGCATCACAGATCGGGCTACTCAGCCGCCCAACTTCACTAACAGGTCGGCATACCGCAATTCACGGGGATCATTCGTGGCAATCACCGTCAACCCACGTTGACGCTGCGCGGCAATAATCCGCTCAACAACCGCCGACCCACGCTCATCGAGCGTCACCGTTGGCTCGTCGAGCAATAAAACCGGCGGACGATGGAGCAGAGCAAAGGCGTAACGCAAGCGCTGGGTCATGCCGGAAGAATAAGCGGCAAGTCGGTCATTCCCCCGCTGACCCAGACCGACATAGGTGAGTAGTTCGTTGAGAGCGTCGTCAGAGATAGTAAGACCGCGCACCTGTGCAAAGAAACGCAAGTTCTCAAGCCCACTCAGCTCACGGTAGAGGGCCAGATCAGGTGCAACCCAACCGATCAGATGACGCGCATCGCGCGGATCGAACCGCTGATCACCTACTTCGTAATACGCCAACCCTCCAGAGGGTGCTTGCAAGCCGGCCAGGATCCGCAGTAAGGTACTCTTGCCACTGCCGTTGGGACCACTGACCACCAATACTTCACCTCGTTGGAGGGTGAAACTAAGATCACGCAAAATAGTACGTCCACCGTAACCGGCGCTAAGCTGCAAAACGTGAAGTTTCATACGGTATCCGCAGTTCGGGCAGGAATATTCCTACCATATGCGGATTATACCAAACTCAACGAAAAGAGACAGCCGCACGGTATGCGGCTGTAGGTGAGAGATGGTTTTCGGTTTACAGTGACAAACTACCGGCCCGGTGGCACTCTCAGTCGCGATGGTGGAGCAATCGGTGGTGGGATCATCGCTTCACTACTATCGACAACATTATTTGGTTCTGAGGAGGCGCTGGTAGGTTGAGAGGGGCCTTGCGATGCAGTGGTCCGCTGTGCGGAAAGCGTCAATGGATCGGGTTGCTGTAAAAAAGCGAGCAATATCTCGTGAAACCGATCGGCTTCATCAACAAAGGGGAAATGACGGCTTTGCTCCATCCGAACCACTTGCGCCATTGGAACATAAGTAAAGAGCTGAAGTTGGTTAGGGTTAACAATATCATCGCGCGCGCCATGCACAATGAGCGCCGGCACACGGAGATTACCCAGCATCGGTGTGAGATCGGTGCGCCACATCGAATGGATCGCCGCCCGAATCGTATTGGCAGTAGACTTCGTGCTATCTTCCAGCACTTCATCAACTTCGGGGTCAAGCGAATCACCGAAGAAGAAACGGAATAGCGAACGGCGCAACCAAGGGCGGCGGGCAAAGAACTCGGCAAAAAACGGACGGTCGACCAACTTTAACATCCACGAGAGCGAATTACCGTTAATCGGCGCACCCACCGTCACTACGCGCATCACTCGCTCGGGATGCTCAATCGCCGTTTTCATCGCGACCATGCCACCCATTGAGTGCCCAACCAATGCTGCTTTCTCGATACCCATTGCATCGAGAAAGCGGATAACCTGATGAGAGTAACCGCTGATGGTTGGCATCTCACTGGTAAGCGACTCGCCAAAGCCCCAAAAATCGAATGAATAGGTGCGGAAGTACCGTGATACGATCTCCATGGTCGTATACCAATAGCGCCAACTACCGAGCCAACCATGGAGGAACACCACCGGACGACCACGCCCGAACACTTCGTAATGCACCCGTTGATTGTCGATGACGATGATACTCATACTGGCCTCACCGTTGAGGATGAACCAACTGCGCGAGCGCGCAATTGGGCAACACTAGTTTCACGTTCTTGCAACGATCGGCGTAGACGCCATTGAAGTGTAGCAATATCTTCCGAGATGCTACGGAGATGGGCCATCTCTTGTTCGAGTTCCTCAAGCAAGGTGCGTGCTTGCAAACCGGCAGCCACCAGAGTGCGTTCAGTCGAAAGCTGAGCAATGCGTTCTTGAATCGCAGCGAGTAAACTGAGTAAGTTCGCCCAGGCCTCACTCTCGCTCACATCGTGCTGGTGCTGCTGCCGACCACGAACTTCAATCCAGCACTGAATCTGTTGTTGCAGCGCTGTTATCCGATCTTCCAACTGTCGCACAACTGCTGTATCGACGGTGCCGGTAGCACTTGATGGTGACATTGCCGTCAATTGAGACAATTGTTGTTGTAAATTGGTCATTGCTGCACTAAGCTGAGCTTGGCGCTGCATCACAGCTTCCTGTTCATTGAGCATGTCGAGCAGTATATCACGCAACTGTGCCGCTTCACGCGCGCTCCGTCTGGCCTGCTGCTGCAAGAGATGTGGTACATACCACAGCAGAATAAAGAGCAGAGTGATAATAGCGATGCCGAGCGCGACAAAGAGTGCAGTCATAGCGATCCTCCTGATCCTCTGCCTTAGTATAACGACATATCGGATCGGCAGACTAGATCAGCGGATGACATCTCGATTACGCGCCCAAACAACCCGATCGCGACCGGTGAGATCGCGTTGCACCCCCACCTCAGCATGGAGGAATGCTTGATTTATCAAGTGTACCACAGCCTCAGCCTGCCATGCACCAATTTCGAGCAAGATTGCCCCGCCGGGTTTGAGATACGCCGGTGCGGCGGCAATCAGCCGGCGATAACAATCTAACCCATCAGACCCACCATCGAGCGCGAGATGCGGCTCGTACCGGTACACACCCTCGTCAACATCGGCCAAGATGGTGTACGGCGGATTACTTACGATGAGATCGACAGGGCCGGGTAAGGGAGTGAGGAGATCACCTTCTAACAAGACCACCCGGTCGCTCAGGTTGTAGCGGGCAACATTAAGCGCTGCTACCGCCAACGCATCAGCACTCCGATCAACACCGTACACCGTCGCGTTTGGCACATGGATCGCCAATGCAATGGCAATGGCGCCACTACCCATACCAATATCGGCAATTGTTATCTGCGTTCCAGAGTATCGCCGAGCTTCGGCCAGTGCTAATTCGACCAGTACCTCGGTTTCGGGGCGGGGAATGAGCACACGTCGATCCACCACCAAATCGAGACCAAAAAATGGCCAATGCCCGATGAGGTAGGCCACCGGTTCGCGAGCAGCACGTCGTGCAACCAGCGCGCCAAACGCTTCCTGCTGGGCCGGAGTAAGCACAACCTCACGCTCGGCAACGACCCGCGCCCGCGACCAACCTAAGATGTGGGCTAACAATAGTTCGGCATCGAGGCGGGCCGTTGGCGAGATGGATTGTAAGCGTGCAGTGGCTGCACGAAGTGCTTGCTGAATTGTCATCGGTTGGTGCTGGATAAATCCGCTGTTCATACCTAATATTATGCCAGATCGAAGTACTACAATTTATAGTTAACAAAAGCAACCCTATTGCAAGCTCGATTGAGCAAGCAAACGATGAATCTTGCCGATCCGAGCGGACTCTGCTACGATAACCAGCGTCATTCCACGCAAACCTATCGCTAGGATTATGAAAACACCGCACCTGTCATCAGCCTTTACCGGTCTGCGGCTGCTAGCCGATGAAACGCGCTGGAAGCTTATCAGCGAGCTTCGTGAGAGCGACCGACAAGTCGCGGAATTGGTGACACTCACCGGCCTGGCACAGAACCTGGTTTCGTACCATTTGCACGTACTCCGTCAAGCCGGGCTGGTCAACACGCATCGCAGTGATGCCGACGGACGAGTCGTCTACTATAGCCTTAGTTTGACGGCACTGGCGCGATTGCTGGCACAGGTAAGCGAGGAGCTGACGATACCAACCACGCCACTACCATCGTTACCGCATGTGAAGGTGGCTTTTCTTTGTCGTGCTAACAGCGCGCGCTCGCAGATGGCAGAGGGATGGTTGAGAGTTCTAAGTAATGGTCAGGTGATGGCGCTCAGCGCCGGTACCCACCCACAACCGGTACACCCATTAGCAATTGCCGTGATGCAAGAGGCGGGTGTTCCGATTGATCGGCAAGTAGCCAAACCCATTGATGCAATTCTCAATCAGAAGCCTAATGTGATCGTGACCGTCTGCGATATTGCCCGGGAAACCTGCCCGGTCTGGCCGGAAGCGACGCGCTCTATTCACTGGAGCATTGCCGACCCCGCAGTTGTTGTTGGCAGTGAAGAGGAACGTCGCGCCGCGTTCATCACCGCTCGTGATGAGATCTATGAACGAGTACGCGGCTTATTAGCGCTGCTCCCACGGTGGTTTGCCGATCAGTCACCATCGGCAGTGAGGTAATCGGTACGCGGTGGGCTGAAGGTATCAATGGCCAATGTGTCGATGAGTGTCCAAACGGCGTGCGGGGTACCACCGGGAATCGGCACTGATTGACCGGCAGTCGCGTCGAGCAAATTATCGCCGACCTGAAAGCGTAGGTGCCCACTGACGATATACGCTACCTGATCTTCAGGATGGCTGTGAAGCGGTACATGGCTTCCTACGGCCAAACGAACCTCCATCTGGTACATGCGGTCGGTCAATGCAATGCGCCGCCGCCACACACCGGGAAATAATTCGATCCATGGTCGTTCGGGCATGGGTGTCTCCTGTGGGTTAAGGAGGCGACAATGAGCGCCACACCGTCGGGAGGGTGGCGCTGCACCGTCGAGACGAAGAGCCGTCAGGTTGTTAATTGGTACGTCGCCAACACGGCACCGGCTTCGACCGTCGTGCCGACATCGACTCGTACTTCGCCGATGGTACCACTATGCGGTGCGGTAATCTCATTCTCCATCTTCATCGCTTCAACGATGAAGAGGACTTGGCCAGCTTCGACATGCTGGCCATGAGCGACCCGTACCGCCACCACGCGACCTTGGATCGGACTGATGACGCCATCAACCGGTGCGGCAAGCGTCGTTTTCTTGGTTATGGCACGACGTGGTGTTAAGGTACGTATCGCCGACTGCACGGTGGCTGCGCTCACGCCATCGCCAAACACGGCTACGCCAAACCGTCGTCCATTGACCTCCACGGTAAACCGGCGAGGTTCGGGTGCAGGTTCGACAGGCGCCGGTGTGGTGGATGGTGGCATCAATTCAGCTGTACGGGTGAAGAGTTCGGGATGACGGGGAATAAAATTCACCGTCGCCTCGCCGGCCACGAAAACGGGGTGTTCGAGTGCGGCCCGGTGGAAGGGAATGATCGTCGTAACCCCTTCAATCCGATACTCGGCGAGTGCCCGCCGCATCCGAGCAATCGCCTCGTTACGATCGGCTCCCCAGGTAATCAATTTTGCCAGCAGTGAGTCGTAATGTGAAGGGACAAGGTAATTGGCCCGCACCCCGCTATCAACACGCACGCCAAACCCGGTCGGTTCATGGTATGCGCCGATCGCACCGAGGGCCGGGCGGAAATTGTGGAGCGGATCTTCAGCGTTGATTCGGCATTCAATCGCATGACCGCGCGGTACCAAATCTTCCTGTTTGAGCCAGAGGCGCTCACCTTGGGCGATTCGGATCTGAGCCGCAACGAGATCGACCCCGTAGACCATCTCGGTGACGGTATGTTCGACTTGAATCCGAGTGTTCATTTCGAGGAAGTAGTAGCGGCCATCTTGATAGAGAAACTCCAGCGTTCCAGCACTGACATAGCCTACCGCTTTGGCAAGCCGGACCGCTGCCGCTCCCATCTCAGCCCGTAGTTCTGGAGTAAGGGCCGGTGAGGGGCACTCCTCGATCAATTTCTGATGGCGGCGCTGCACCGAGCAGTCGCGTTCACCCAACGCAACGGCATTCCCATAACGGTCGGCCAGAATCTGGATCTCGATATGGCGCGGATTATCAAGATACTTTTCGACGTAGAGTTCACCGTTCTTGAACGCAACTTCCGCCTCGCGGCGAGCGGCAGCAAACGCCTCGTCCACCTCATTAGGCGAACGTACCACTCGCAGACCACGTCCACCACCGCCACCAACTGCTTTAATGGCAATCGGGTAGCCGAATTCCTTGCCCAACCGGCACACCTCTGCCGCATCGGTCACCGGTTCAAGAACGCCGGGCACAACCGGTACACCGGCAGCCGTGGCTTCGCGACGGGCCGCCGTCTTCCCTCCCATCCGTTCCATGGCCTCAGCCGGTGGCCCAATAAAGACCAAGCCGGCGGCGGTAACGGCTCGGACAAAACCGGCGTTTTCGGCCAAAAAGCCGTAACCGGGATGGATCGCCTCGGCCCCGGTGGCTTTGGCTGCGCGAATAATCGCTTCAATGTTGAGATAGCTTTCAGCCGGCGAGGCGGGGCCAATCAGATACGCATCGTCGGCATAAGCTACGTGGGGCGAGTCGCGATCGGCCTCGGAATAGACGGCAACGCAACGCAACCCCAATTCGCGGCAGGCACGCATGACACGCAACGCAATCTCGCCGCGGTTAGCAACCAATACGGTACGAAACATTGCAGCCGCTCCTCAATGCTGCTCGACGCCGCTTCAACTCTGTGCGGCGCGGATGCCAATTGTAGCATAGCGCATCGTGTTACAATGACGGCACCCATCGTCCGAGGGCTTGTTCAGCGGCGAACGCCGCTCGTAATAGTAACGGTTCGTTCCATGGACGAGCAACCAATTGGGCGGCATGCGGCAGGTCATCTGTACCGAGCATCGCCGGTAAGCTAAGGGCCGGCCAACCCAAAAAGTTCCATGGCCCGGTAAACGACGTTGGAGTCGGCACCCCCAGTGCCGGCACAGGTCCGGGAACTGTCGGGGTAATGAGCAGGTCAACCTCAGCCAGACGTGCCGCTACCCGCCGCCGAAAGATGGCTCGTGCTTGCTGAACGCGCGTAACATCGACCGGTGAATAAATGAACGCGGCGAGAATCCGGTGCCGCATAAATTCGCCGTAGTCATCGAGCCGGATGCGTAACCAGGGAAGATGAAGAGCCGCAGCCTCCATAGCGAGCAAGGCCTGGTTGAGCAGTCGCAGGGCTTCAAGTTCGGGGAGTTCAAGTGGGATCACGATGGCACCCTGCCCGGCCAACACATCGGCGACACGCTGCATTGCCGCTAACTCGGCTGCTTCAGCCATCGGTTGTCCGCTACCGTCGGCGGTGAGCAGGCCTACCCGCAGATTCCGCACACCGGCAACCAAACCACCACCGGTAAAGTCGGGAGCCGGCCGTAAGGTGCGCGGATCACGCGGATCGGGACCGGCCAGGACACTGAGCATAAGGGCGGCATCGGATACCGAGCGGGTCATTGGCCCGGCGTGATCGAGTGACCATGAAAGGGTGAAGCCACCGGCCAGACTAACCCGGCCATGGGTTGGTTTCAGACCGACAATCCCACAGTGAGCAGCCGGAATCCGGATCGAGCCGCCGGTATCGGTGCCGAGAGCGGCAAATACCATCCCGGTTGCTGTGGCGACTCCACTGCCACTACTGCTCCCACCACTGTCACGTTGCCGGTCGTAAGGATTGGCGGTTGGTCCGTAATGGGCATTGTTCGAGCCGGGCGAGTAAGCAAACTCCGACATACGGGTCTTGCCGATAACGATGGCACCGGCGGCACGCAACCGCTCGACGACGGTCGCGTCGGTTGTTGCCATAACATCAGCACGAATCCGTGAACCGGCTGCGGTTGGATAACCGGCTACATCAAACAGATCTTTAACTGCCACCGGCACACCGTGCAACGGGCCACGTATCTTCCCTGTGGCCAATTCGGTTTCGGCCGCACGCGCATCGGCAAGTGCGCTCTCGGCCATGACAATCTGAAAGACGTTAAGGTCGGCGTCGTGGGTCGCAATCCGCTCGAGCGCCTGTTCGACCAGCTCAACCGGTGAGATGGTCCGACGCTGTAATTGGGTAGCTATCCCAAGAATGGTGGTTGGATCGTCGTCAGCGGGTATCCCTCCGTTGGGCGGACTGGATGCCGGTGGCAGACTAGCAGCATCGAGCATATCCGGCAGTTGTTCTTGATCAACCGCATCGAGTAAGCGCTCAACATCGGGAAAACGGGCAAGAAAACCTTTTTCAATGATACCGGCAAAATCGGCCTCAGTGGCCGGAATCCCGACGGCGCGTAATGCGGCACGCAGTCGGTCGATGATCATGTCATGAGGCATGGAAACTCCCTGTTATTCAGCAAAACACAGCAAGGCAGTCACGGGCAGCACGTCGCCCACTATCAATCGCACCATGAACCGTCTGTGGGTTGCTGTCGTAGGCCGTCGCTTCACCGGCGAAATGAAGATTGCCCTCGGCGGCAGCCAGGGCTGGTCGTGCCCATGCCATCCCTGGCGGGAGATGGGCATACCCTCCACGTGCATATGCATCGCAAGCCCAGCGGTAGCGGCGAAAACCGATGCACCGCGTTGCGACATCGTTGCGGCCCAGTAATCGGCTCAATTCGGCCAATCCCCATTCGCATACTATTGTATCTGGCAGCCGATCAAGGACGGCGGCTCGCTCAGCGGTGACATAACAACACTGCAATGGTGCCGTAAGATCGGGGTGAGCGGGCGTCCACCAACGGGCAAAGAGACCGGTATGAGCCGCATATGTAAACCCTTCATCCCACAGCGGTGCGTCAAACCAGAAAAAGTGTTTGGTAGCGGGGCGGGTACGGAAGGCGGCAATGGCCGCTCGCTTGGTTGCCGAAAGTGGTGGATCGAACCGAATCATACCTGCCGCTAACACGGCAACCGGTACCGTGATGATACATTGTCGCGCAGATACCGAAGCGACGGTCGTATCGATGATGACGCCTCGGCCGGTATCGGTGATGGCCCGTACCGGCCATCCCAACCGTATGTCGAGATCACGTGCCAACCATGTCAAGAGCGCATCGTAGCGTTCGCGTAACCGAAACTCACGCGGCCCTGCGCGGTCGATACGTTGTTCACGAGCCACATCAGCGCAACTGAGTGACTCGATCTCAGCACAGTAGGTTTGGGCCAATACCACATCGGCAATAGCCAAGGTAGCAGGATCGCAGCCCTGCCGACGCAGCTCGGTGGCAAGCCCACAATCAACCGCCTCATCGCTGTACTGCTGCCCTAGCCTATTCCATACGGCCCGCACCCGCTCAATCGCTTGCCGATCCGGATCATCCGGTGGCAAATCGCTCAAGGGCCGGGCCGGTGTCCCCCAGCGCAAACCGTGGTAGCGATCAACCTCGGCTAAAGTTAATCCGGCGACCGACGCCAACTCGACGGTACTGGTGTGGGCACCGTGGATCAACTCTGCCCCTAATTCGATCGGGTATGGACCACAACTCCGATCCGTCCAGATCCGGCCACCGATACGGGTACGAGCCTCAAGCACTAGCACGCGCAGACCGGCATCGTGGAGAGTACGCGCTGCGGCCAAACCGGCTGCACCGGCCCCGATCACAATAACATCTCGTTGATCAGATACCGATTGAGACATACTTAATATCCAGATACTCATCAATGCCGGTGGGCCCCCCTTCACGACCTATCCCACTCTGCTTGACCCCACCAAACGGGGCCTGGGCCGTGGAAGGAATAGGATCATTAATCCCGATAATTCCGTATTCTAAACCCTCGGCCAATCGCCAGACCCGGCCTACATCACGGGTAAAGGCATAGGCGGCGAGGCCGTAGAGCGTATCGTTCGCTTTGCGAATCACCTCATCTTCATCGTCGAAGGGGATAAGCGGAGCTACCGGACCAAACGTTTCTTCACGAGCGACGAGCATATCGGTATTCGCATCGAGCAACACGGTCGGCAACCAAAAATTGCCACCGAGTGGAGCCGGCCCTCCACCAACCACGACCCGCGCACCGGCAGTGAGGGCATCGTGAATGTGACGTTCCACCTTCTGGCGCGCTTGCTCATCGATGAGGGGACCAATATGTACACCGGGCTGTAACCCGTCACCGACGGTCAAGCGCGCCACCTCAGCAGCGAACCGTTCGGCAAACGCAGCGTAGATGGGGCGCTGGACAAAAATCCTGTTCGCGCAGACACACGTCTGACCGGCATTACGAAACTTTGAGGCGATAGCACCACGGACTGCGGCGTCGAGATCGGCGTCGGCAAAGACGATGAACGGCGCATTGCCACCCAGTTCGAGTGACACTCGCTTGAGCGTATCGGCGGAACGGCGCATTAGCTCTTTGCCCACCTCGGTACTACCGGTAAAGCTGATCTTGCGCACGCGGGTATCGGCAAAGATTGTATCGGCGAAGGGACGCGGATCGCGGCAGGTGACAATGTTGACGACGCCGGGAGGGGTGCCTGCCTCCATAAAGAGTTGACCGAGAGCCAGTGCTGAAAGCGGCGTTTGCTCGGCAGGTTTGGCAATCACCGTACAGCCGGCGGCGAGGGCCGGTCCGAGCTTGCGGGTGATCATTGCGCTCGGAAAGTTCCACGGGGTAATCAGTGCCACGACACCAACCGGTTGTCGCAGGACGAGAATGCGTTTGGCATTTGTCGAGGCAGGGATCGTCATGCCGTAGATACGTTCTGCTTCACCGGCGAACCAACTGAGAAAACTGGCGGCGTAGGCAATCTCACCACGCGCTTCAGCCAACGGCTTTCCCTGTTCGAGGGTCATAATCGTCGCCAGCTCCTGTTGGCGTTCGATCATCATCGCGGCTACCCGCCGCAACAGCGCTGCCCGCTCGCCGGCCGGGGTTGCCGCCCACGCCGGTTGAGCAGCAACGGCGGCGGCAATTGCCGCCCGGGTTTCGGCCACACCGGCATCAGGCACATGACCGAGCACTGTACCGTTAGCCGGATTTGTCACGGCGAACGTCGCTCCACTTTCAGCCTCACGCCATTCACCGTTGATCAGCAACCGAAAGGGAAGGGTCGTCAAGGGACCTTCAACTGCCAGAGTCATTCCAAACTCCTTTCTCGTCGCATGCACAGAGGTAGGCTACGCGATCACGATTCGCCTGCCGCATGAACTTTTGCACCGTCGCGTCTGTGCATTCCGATTATCACCATCGATTGTATTGTACAGCGCCTCTATCGCGCGGTATACTGTAGCGGCAGTTGGTATGCCCACATACCCACCCCAAGGATTACTCGTATGCGCCGAAATCATCAGTTTTATTCCATCTATCATCACGGCTTTGCCCGCCTGGCCGTCGCCATTCCGGCAGTCCGGATTGCCGAGCCGGCCTTTAACGGTGAGCGGACGAGTGCATTGGCGCGACGCGCTGCCGATGAAGGGGCGGTTGTCGTTCTCTTTCCTGAACTTGGTCTCTCAGCTTACAGCAATGATGACCTCTTTCAGCAAACGACCTTACTCGACGCGGTCGAGCAGGCATTGATCGATCTCGCTGTGGCAACCCACGATCTCAACGCACTGCTCCTCGTGGGCGCACCACTCCGCCACGAAGGTCGGTTGTTCAATTGTGCAGTCGCCCTCTGCGGCGGACAGATCGTTGGCGTGACTCCCAAGAGCTACTTACCTAATTATCGCGAATTTTACGAAAAACGCCACTTCGCCGCGGCCCGTGATGCGATTGGCGATACGATACGTATCGCCGGGCAACGAGCACCGTTCGGGACCAACATTCTGTACGAAGCCGAAGCCATTCCCGGCCTAGCGGTATACGTTGAGCTTTGTGAGGACTTGTGGGCACCGTTACCGCCGAGTACCTTCGCTGCACTGGCTGGTGCAACCGTCCTCTGTAATCTATCAGCCTCAAACATCACGATTGGCAAAGCCGATTATCGCCGCGCTCTTTGCCTGAGTCAATCGGCCCGCACCATAGCCGCCTACTTGTATTCGGCTGCCGGGCTGGGCGAAAGCACGACCGATTTGGCGTGGGATGGTCATGCACTGATCTGTGAAAACGGCGAATTATTGGCCGAATCCCGCCGCTTTCTCGATGACGAGCAGATTATCTTCGCCGATGTCGACCTCGAACGTCTGGTGCAAGACCGAATGCGTCAAACGAGCTTTAGTGACAGCATCGGCGATTACCGCGAGCGATTGCGCGCAATGCGCCGGATCACGCTGGCGATCCGGCCACCATTTGTGACCGATCTCCGCCGCACGGTTGCCCGGTTTCCCTACGTGCCTGACGATCCGGCTACCCGCGATGAACGCTGTTATGAAGCGTATAACATTCAGGTTCATGGGCTTATTCAGCGGATGCGCAGTGCCGGGGTCACAAAGGTTGTGATCGGGGTATCGGGTGGGCTGGATAGCACACAAGCCCTGATCGTGGCAGTGCGCGCCATGGATAGGCTTGGTTTGCCGCGGCAGAACGTGTTGGCTTACACGATGCCCGGCTTTGCGACAAGCGCGCAAACCCACCGTAATGCGCAAGCACTGATGGCCGCTCTCGGAGTCAGCGCGTATGAAATCGATATTCGTCCCTCGGCGCTCCAGATGTTACGCGACCTTGGGCACCCGGCAGGTGAAGGAAAACCGGTCTACGATGTTACCTTCGAAAACGTGCAAGCCGGTGAACGAACGTCACATCTCTTCCGCTTAGCCAACTATCACAACGCAATTGTGGTAGGAACCGGCGACCTCAGTGAGCTGGCGCTCGGTTGGTGTACGTATGGTGTGGGCGATCAGATGTCGCACTATAACGTGAATGCGTCGGTGCCCAAAACGCTCATTCAGCACTTGATCAGGTATGTTATTCGCAGCGGCGAATTCGGTAGTGAGGTTAACAAAGTACTCGAAGAGATTCTGGCTACCGAAATCTCACCTGAACTGGTACCGGCAGCGGACAACAACGATGACAAACCGGCCCAGCGTACCGAAGAGATCATCGGCCCGTATGCCCTGCAAGACTTCAACCTTTACTACATTACCCGCTACGGGTTTCGGCCCAGTAAAGTCGCCTTTTTAGCCATGCACGCATGGCGTGATGCCGATCGGGGGGCGTGGCCGGAAGGTCTACCGGAACACAAACGCCGCGCCTACGATCTTCCGATCATTCTGCACTGGCTGCGCGTGTTTCTCTATCGCTTCTTTCAGATAAGTCAATTCAAACGCTCGGCGATGCCAAACGGCCCGAAAGTTGGTTCAGGTGGATCACTCTCGCCACGCGGTGACTGGCGGGCACCGAGCGATGCGAGTGCGACGGTGTGGTTAGCCGAAATTGATCGATTGATCGAGGATTTGAATAAGCAAGAGTAATCAACGCTAAACCGCAGAGCGCGCGATATTCCTCTATCTGCGCGCTCGCTATCTCTGACCCACTTTGCAAGATCGGTGAGACCACTGCATAAGTTGAGACGGTCTGCGCTCCGCACCGTTAAAGCCGTTCTACCACCTGCGGGAGAAATCCGATTACTGCCTTTACTCACGCTATCTTTTCAGCGCCGCAATTCCGGTTCGGCAATTCCGGTCAACGACCGACGCGCACGTTCACGATCATGATACGCCGACTGCACGGTAGCCATTAACTCGTCGGCGGCAAAGGGCTTTCGGAGCACAGCATACGCACCACTGGCCGCCATGGCCGCTACCTGATCAGGCTCAACTTGGCCCGTAAAGAGAATTATCGTTGCTGTGGGGTCGTATGTGCGTAAAACATTCAGGAGGCTGATCCCATCGAGTTCGGGCATCACCACGTCGCTCAAGACAATATCGAAGGGGTTGGCATTGTAAATCTCGATGGCCTCGGCACTCCGCGCACAATAGGTAACATGATGACCGGCCTGTTCGAGCAGATTGCTTAGTGTACGCGCCGCTGCTTCGTCGTCATCGATCACCAGTATGCGCAGGGCGGGGATCGGCACACTTACCGGCTCTGCCACTTCCTCTTGGATAATCGGCAACCAAATCGTCATTGTGGTACCTTTGCCGACTTCACTCTCGACTTCAAAGCGACCGTTGTGGTTCTGGACGATCCCATATGACACGGCCAAGCCCAAACCGGTCCCCGATTGACTAGCGGTGCTGTTTTTGGTGGTGACAAACGGTTGAAAAATCCGGCGGCGAATGGCTTCGGGAATACCACAACCGGTATCTGCAACCTGCAACATAATCCATTCACCTTCGGCTTTCAGGGTCACGGTCAGCGTGCCTCCCTTGGGTTTCATCGCATCACGGGCATTGGTAAGCAGGTTGAGGAACACTTGCGAGATTTGACCGGCATCGCAGATAGTAGGCGGGACTACCTCGATCTGGCGCACCACTCGCACACTGTGTTTGCGCAAGTCAATCTCCATCAGTGTCAGTGTACCCTCAACCACTTCGCGGAGATCCGACAATTCACGCCGCGAATCGCGTCGGCGGGCAAAGGTGAGCAGACTTCCGGTAATACTGCGACCGCGCTTGCACGTATCGAGCACAACCTTCAATGCCTCATTCTTCATATCAACGTCGTTGTCGGCCAGACCGAGCTGAGCATAACCCAACATGCCCGACAGCAAATTATTGAACTCGTGGGCAATGCTGGCAGCAAACGTACCAACGGCAGCAAGCTTCGCCGAGCGGCCTAGCTCACTTTGCGACTCTTGCCAACGACGGAAGAGACGGGCATTGTGAATCACCGCCGCTGCGTGCCGAGCAAACGCAGCCAACAACCGCTGTTCTTCTTCTTTTAGGCTGCGTACCGTCTCAAACGCCAAACAAACGGCGCCGAGCGGCTGTTGCTCATCGAGCAACGGTAACAGAATAATGGCTTGCCACGGCGATTGTTGGGTCAGCGCCGGTACCGGCCCCAGTGATTGCACATGCTGATCGGTGAAGAGGGTAACGCGCCGCCGTTCGAGTGCTGTTTCATAGCTGTGCGGTAGGGGGATGGGTTGTGGACCAAGCCCTGCGGTCGGGACCGGCAAGTGGTGCGAGGCAACCAATTGGAGCCGGCCTTGCTCATCGTAGAGCGTAACCCACGCACTGTCGGCCTCCATCAGCGCACTCAACCGCTCACCCAGCAGGTTGAGCATCGTCGGTACATCACGACTGGTCATCAGTGATACGACCAGACTCTGCAAATGGTCGCTCTGACGCGACAACATCAGCAACCGTTCATTAGCGCTGCGCAATTGCGTGTCGGCGATGGTCAATGCCTCTTCAAGTTTATGCTGCCGACGTAAACTGATTTGAACCATCGCCAGCGGGGCGATCCCAAGGGCAAAGGCCCATATCTCTTGTTGCCAGAGGATGGCCAGCATCCCCCCCAACGGGGCAAAAATCAGAGCATACCAACCCGCATCATCAAGCCGTAGTTGAAAGACCTCCGATAACTGTTTGCCGGTCAAGGGTACTGCCAAACTCACACTGGCGAGTCGATCAATCAGATAAATGACCAGCCCGCTCCCGATTAAGCCAAACAGAGCTGCCGGTGAAGCGATGTTCGCGCTATAGACCGGTTGCTGGACAAAGATCATCAAGACGATGCTACCGGCAGTCAGTGCGATCCAACGTACTGCCGCTAGTGCAATTGCCTGCCACCAAGTCATAGCCCGCGCCAACGAGCCGGCAATCGCACCGATCGCTACGGCCAGCAAAAATAGCGGCCACGGCAGAATGATCATGCCGGCTATCAGCAACACCAACGTTACCGCCAATGGACGGTCGTTTTGGCGCACGATGGTCAACGCTTCAAAGATGGTCAAGCCAACGGCAAACAGCGTCGCCGCAAGCCAGGCGGCAAGATCAAGCGGTATTGGTGGTGCCAAGAGGGTTGAAATGACACCTACTAACACCGCAGCGCCAACTAAGCCAATGAGCGATCCACGTAAGGGTAGTGGAACGGTTTGCATGCAAGCGTCTCCTTATTCAGAGCCGCTAGACGAGCCGAAGTACGGCGTTCAGCGAGTCAATTGAACGACATATACTACCTAGTATATCTACTATCGCACTAAACGTAAGCAACGACCATCATACGACTTGTTGTCATTGTGATGAAGTTTTTGTCATAGGGTAGCGAGAGGCAGGTTCGTACACGTAATGACCGAGCGGAGATTCCCACACCGACCCGATGCAACAGCGAAGACGTATCCTCATCACCCGACAATCGCAACTCACTGCGGCAAGCACACCCCTTCCTCGGTCATCACCAGCAACCCATCGCGGGCCAAATCGGCCACCAGTCCTTGTAACCAGGGTTCGTGATCGGGGGTAAAGTCGGCGCGTATCCGTTCTCCTAAGATCGGCAACGGTAATACTTCACCGGCGGGCAGCTCGCGCAGTACAGCGATGATTCTGCCACGGTACCAACGGCGTGACCCGACAAATGGCTCAGGAGTGCGCGATTCGGCGACTCGCTTAAGCGGCGGTGACATCATTGTCGCAACCAGCGCCGCATCATCGGCAATCGCAGTGGCATAGGACCGGCAATAGCTACGGATTGGGCAGCGCCAACACGCCGGGTTCGTCGACGTACAGATTAAAGCACCCAACTCCATAATCGCCTGATTCCATGTCCAACCCTGTCCCGGCGGAATCAGAGCCGCAGCGTGTGCCAACAACTCCCCGTCGGAGGGCGTGGCTCGGTCATCGGGACCAACGCACAATCGTCGCACCACCCGGCGAATATTGGTATCGAGAAAGGCCACATCCTGCTCAAAAGCAAAACAGGCTATCGCGCCAGCAGTATAAGGGCCAATACCGGGCAATGCGCGCAGATCGGCCACTGCCGACGGCACCTGCCCCCCATACTGCTCCATAATCACTTGAGCGGCCCGTTGCAGATTCACCGCACGCCGATTGTAGCCCAGCCCAGCCCACAACCGGATCACTTCGGCGGTCGGCGCGGCGGCCAAGGCGGCTACGGTAGGAAACGCGCTGAGAAATGCCTGATACTTGGGAATTACCCGGTCGACTTGCGTCTGTTGCAGCATCACTTCGGCGACCATAACCGCATACGGATCGCGAGTTCGTCGCCAAGGCAAGTCACGGGCGGAGGAATGAAACCAGCGGAGCAGATCGGAACGGATTTGCTCAATCATGCCCAATCGGTTGGTGCTACGTTTTGCGATATACGTCGATTACGTCAGGAATGCGGTTGAGTTTTTCGATGAGCGGTGACAGTTGGGTCATCGATTGTAGCGCAACCGTGACATTCAAGACCGTGCGTCCATTCGCTCGGCGTTTGCCGTGATTAACATCGGTGATATTAATCCCGGCCTCAGCAATCACGTTAGAAATATCACGCCACAAACCAACCCGATCCCACGCCTCAATCCGTAGTGGCACCGGGAATTGCTGATTCGACCCCGTCGCGCTGCCCCAGCAAACCGGCATGAGCCGTTCACGCTCGGTAGTACTGAGATGCTGAATAGTTCGGCAATCGGCACGATGGACGGTAACACCGCGGCCACGAGTTGTAAAACCGATAATTGGCTCACCAAACACCGGATTGCAACAACGTGCGATGCGTGAAGGTATCTTCACGTTTTTATCGAGATAGATTTCACCGTTAGCACTGACGCGCGCCGAGGGCTGGGTGGGCGTCGGCACAGCGACCGATTCGGGCACCGTCTCCTGCGAGGCCAACAACTTCTGCACGAGAGTCCGCTCGTTGAGGTCGTCAACCCCGATTTGGTAAAAGAGATCCTCAACTGAGCGCACCGTCGGCCCGGCCAACTCAACCAGCTTCTCAAAGCTCACATGGGTCAGCCCAACGCGCTTTAACTCTTTCTCCAGCATCTCCCGCCCAGCAGCGATATTCTCTTCGCGTTCGAGCCGGCGGAAGTAGCGCTTGATGTGATTGCGCGCCGAGGGAGTCTTCACGATCCGAAGCCAGTCGCGGCTTGGCCCACGTGGCGTCTTCGCGGTCAGAATCTCGACGATTTCGCCGCTGTGCAACTCATAATCGAGCGGCACCATCCGATCGTTGACTTTGGCGCCAATGCAATTGTGCCCAACTTCAGAGTGAATACGATAGGCAAAATCGATCGGGGTGGAACCCTCGGGCAGATCGATAATCTTTCCTTTTGGTGTAAATACAAACACGCGCTCTTCAAACTCGGCGCGCAGCATGTCGATAAATTCGCTGTCGGTCGTCTCATTGCGCCACGAGATCAACTCTCGCAACCAGCGAATTTTATTTTCATAATCTTTATCACTACGAGTATTAAAACCCTCTTTGTAGCGCCAGTGTGCAGCGATCCCGTGCTCGGCTTCTTCATGCATTTTGCGCGAGCGGATCTGCACTTCGCAATGTAGCCCCTCCGGCAAAATCACGGTAGTATGGATCGAGCGATACGAACTTTCTTTAGGGGCAGCGATGTAGTCGTCAAATTCTTGCATCACCGGCGTCCAGTTCATCTTACTATGGACAACACCCAGCGCCTGGTAGCAAGCCCCCACGTCGTTGTTGGGATCATCGACAATAATGCGCACGGCCAGTTGGTCGTAGATACGCTCAAGCGGCACCCCTTTGCGCTCCATCTTGCGCCAAATCGAATAGATGTGTTTTGATCGTCCGGTGACTTCAGCCTTGATCCCTTCGCGCGCCAAGGCCTCCTTCAACTGCGCTATCACCCGTTGCACGATCCGATCGCGCGCCTCTTTACGCATGGCTAGCCCACGTGCTATCTCTTGATACCGGTCGGGGTGCAAGACTTTAAACGCGAGATCTTCCAACTCCGACTTCATCTGCCACATACCGAGACGGTGTGCGAGCGGTGCGTAGATGTCGAGCGTCTCACGGGCTACTCGCTGCTGTTTGTTGGGGGGCGTCGCATGGATCGTGCGCATGTTGTGCAGGCGGTCGGCCAATTTGATCAGCACGACCCGCGGATCGTCAGCCGAAGCGATAATTAACTTACGGTAGGTGCCGGCCTGTATCTCCTCTTTCGTTTTATTTTCGTAACCGGAAAGTTTAGTAACGCCGTCAACCAAATTCGCGACTTGTTTGCCGAAAAAGCGCTCGATCACCTCAATCGGAACACCGGTATCTTCGACCACATCGTGCAACAGCGCGGCAGCAATCGATTCGGTATCGAGCCGTAAATCGAGCAAAATGATCGCAACTTCAATTGGATGATCGATGTAGGGCTGGCCCGATTGGCGTCGTTGGCCTTCGTGGGCAACAGCGGCGAGAGCGTAGGCGCGGCGGATGAGATCGAAATCGGCGGAGGGGAGGTATTCGCGGTGGCGATAAATAAGCGCTTCAACCGATGGCGAGTGATAGGCACTGATAAAATCGGCCTGTACCGTTTCGAGCGATGCTTGACACCCCCGACGTTTTTGTTGCTCAACAATGAGGAGCATAACGTTGTGCTGTAACAGGAGATCGGCTGGAGGGGGAAGTTCATCACGCGACGTTGGACGATCCGGTGCGTCTGTAATTGTATCGGGGGATTGATCGGTAGTTATTACATCGTCCATGATAGCCGCTCCTTGATGTAGGCGATTTGCGAGCCATCACCAAGACAAACCCGCACGTTTGGTTGAAGTCCCCGGTATCTATCTGCAATGCTCGCATCGTTGGCTAACAATGGCCTACCACTCGTTACGAGGACGGGTGAGTGTTCCTCGATTATAGTTGCATCGGTTACGACATCTGATCAAAAACGCCCGGCGTGCAACGCCAGGCCGCATCCTTTCACAACGATCATCAGCGATCACAACCAATTGTCTCTCTATGTTAGGATAACACCGGCTAACAGGTATGTCAAGCTGACGCATTGTTTCAAGACGAAAAATATTGCATCTCCCACAAATACTGTCGGTATCATGACTGCTCTGCCGTTCCCCGCCGTATCTGACCAGCTGTCAGACACCTCTGGTATTCGTTGTATAATCAAATATCTCATTCGTGGTGTGTCTTGTGTGCAAAGGAGCCTTGCCATGGATCTTAACCTGCACCACTTTCCCTATCCTGGGCGCCGGGTGCCGGTTATTGCCGAACGCGGTATCGTTGCCAGCAGCCATCCTTTAGCCTCACAAGCTGGGATGCAGATCCTCCAGTCCGGCGGGAACGCGGTTGATGCCGCCATCGCGACCGCCGCCGCCTTGACAGTGCTTGAGCCGACGTCAAACGGACTAGGTGGAGACGGGTTTGCCCTCATTTGGGCCGGTGATACCCTGTACGGTATCAATGGGTCAGGCGCTGCTCCCGCCGGTCTATCGGCAGAGGTGTTAGCGGCAGCCGGTTATCAGGAGATGCCAATGTATGGCTGGTGGCCGGTGACCGTACCAGGAGTGGTGCGGTTGTGGGGCGACATGCACGCACGGTTTGGACGGTTGCCCCTTGCACAGGTATTGGCACCGGCAATCAGCTATGCCGAAGATGGCGCGCCGGTACCACCGATGGTCGCCTATTTCTGGGCACGTGGTGTAGCAGCCGCTCATATCCGTCGTGGCCCTGAGTTTGAGGGTTTTTTACCTACGTTCAGCATTGATGGCCGTGCGCCACGTCCCGGCGAACGCTTTGTCAGTCCCGGCCACGCCCGCACACTGCGGCTCATTGCCCGCCACGGTACTGATGTGTTTTACCAAGGCGAGATTGCTGAATCGATTGACCGCTTCGCGCGCGCAACCGGCGGATTGTTGCGGGCAACCGATCTGGTTAGTCACCGTTCGGAATGGGTGAAACCGATTAGCATCCATTATCGTGGCTATACCGTTCACGAAATTCCACCCAACGGGCAAGGGATCGCGGCGCTGATGGCGCTGGGTATTCTCGATCACGTTGATCTGAACCGCTGGCCGCGGGAGTCGGCAGCCTCATTCCATTGGCAGATTGAAGCAATGAAGCTGGCCTTTGCCGATGCCTTCGCCTATGTTGCCGACCCGGCAAAAGTTGCCATACCGGTCAACGAAATGCTCAATCGTGAGCGATTGGCAGCGCGTCGGCAGTTGATCGGTGAACGCGCCCAAAGCTATGGGCCGGCTGCTTTACCGCAAGGTGGCACCGTCTATTTTGCAACGGCTGACCGCGATGGGATGATGGTGAGCATGATTCAATCGACCTATATGGGTTTTGGTTCAGGCGTGGTTGTACCGGAATACGGCATCGCGCTGCATAATCGTGGCTATGGGTTCGTGCTCGATCCCGATCATCCTAATCGGGTTGCGCCGGGCAAGCGTCCGTTCCATACCATTATTCCCGGCTTTTTGAGTAAAAACGGTTTACCCATCGGTCCCTTTGGCGTTATGGGTGCCCATATGCAGCCCCAAGGTCACGTGCAAGTGATCGTCAACACCCTCGATTACGGCTTGCATCCGCAAGCGGCGCTCGATGCCCCGCGCTGGCGTTGGGAACGCGACGGTACCTTACGGCTCGAATTGGAGACCCCGCGCCACGTGATCGAGGGCCTCACCGCTCGTGGTCATCAGGTGGTGGTTGAGAGTGAATTGGGCGGATTTGGTCGTGGACAGGTCATCTGGCGGCTGGCGAGTGGTAGTTATGTAGCCGGGACGGAGCCACGGTGCGATGGGTTGGCAATCGGTTGGTAGATATGTGTGGACTGGCAGGAGTAAGAGACAAGATGAATACCCGTAGGGCAACCCTCTTTGATCTGATACACGCCGGTGCTCCTGGCGATCCGGCTTTGATTATGCCAGATGGTCCGATATGGACATTTGCCGATCTCCGTTCACAGGTCGAGCAATTGGTCGCCTGGTTGCAACACCATGGCCTCGGACGTGGTGACCGAATCGCGATAGCGCTTGGGAATGGGCCGGCTATGGCGATCACCTTTTTGGCCGCTGCTACCGCAGCAACGGCAGCGCCGCTGAATCCTAAGTATCGTCGTGATGAGTTTGCCTTCTACTACGAAGACACCAATGCCCGCGCCCTCATTGTTCCCCCTGGTGAAGGTGAAGAGGCCCGCGCTGCGTTACGTCCAGGCATGATCTTGATCGAAGCCGCTCTCGATGCCACCGGTCACCTCACCTTCACAACCACCGACACCGCCGGTTCGCCGCGGCGTGATGGTGTTGCTGAACCAGACGATGTTGCCATGATCTTGCATACGAGTGGGACAACCAGCCGACCAAAGCGGGTTCCCATCCGTCACCGTAACCTGGTCGCTTCGACGAATAATATCATCGCGACCTATCAGCTTAGTCCCGCCGACCGTTCGCTGTGTGTGATGCCACTCTTCCATATTCACGGTATCGTTGCATCACTGCTTAGTCAATTGGCTGCCGGTGGTGCCGTGGTCTGCCCCCCTGGGTTCGATGGTCTTAAGTTCTGGAGCTGGGTCGAGCAAACTCGACCCACGTGGTACTCGGCAGTTCCGACAATGCATCAAGTACTGCTGGCCCGGGCCGAACGTAACGCTACACTTATCGCCACGCACCGGTTCCGTTTCATCCGCTCATCGAGTGCGCCGTTGCCGCCGGTGGTGATGGAACGCATGGAAGCGGTCTTTGGCGCGCCGGTCCTCGAAAGCTACGGGATGACCGAAGCCTCTCATCAGATGACCTCCAACCCCTTGCCACCCGGTCGACGTAAACCCGGTTCGGTTGGGATTGGCTTCGGGGTCGACGTGGGAATCATGGACGACAACGGTCAGTTTCTGCCGAACGGGGTTAGGGGTGAAGTGGTAGTGCGTGGGCCAAACGTCGTTGATGGGTACGAAAACAACCCGGAAGCGAATGCCACCGCTTTCGTCAACGGTTGGTTCCGCACCGGCGATCAGGGGTATCTGGATGAAGATGGTTATCTGTGTCTGACCGGTCGGATCAAGGAACTGATCAATCGCGGTGGCGAGAAGATTTCTCCACTCGAAATCGACGATGTGCTACTCCGTCATCCGGCAGTCGCCGAGGCATTAGCTTTTGCCGTACCGCATGTAACCCTTGGAGAAGAGGTGCATGCAGCAGTGGTGCTGCGTGAAGGGATGAGCGCAAGCGAGCGTGAATTGCGCGATCACTGCGCTCGCCTGCTGGCAGATTTCAAGGTACCACGCGCCATCCATATTCTGAGTGCGTTGCCGCGCGGCGCTACCGGTAAGCTGCAACGGATCACTATGGCGAAGACTTTAGGCTTAACATAATGAAAGCACCAACAGCCTATCGGGGTATATTATGTTGACCGCACGTGCAACCCAACATATACAGCGGTAGGCTGTATACGACACCATCATTTGTATCAGAAGTGCGGTATCATACAACAGTTAGCGCTTCGTGAATGCGCCCGTCACAGACAACAACTCTGCCGGCCACCGACTCCGGCGTACCCAAACAGGAAGTGGCATGATCCCCAAGCCTAAACTGGAACAGCGTCTTTCACCATACCTGAGTTTTTCACGCGCAGAATGGTCAGCGTTACGCAACGGCACTCCATTGCCACTTAGTGCCGATGAACTCGACTCTCTCGTGAGCCTGAACGATAGCGTCTCGATCGAGGATGTTGCCGACATTTATCTGCCGTTAGTGCGCCTCCTCCAACTCTACTACGACAATGCCACCCGTTTGTACCAAGCAACCAGCACATTTTTTGGCTCGGCGACAGCCCGCGTGCCTTATGTGATTGGGATAGCCGGCAGTGTTGCCGTAGGTAAGAGCAGCACCGCCCGTATTCTCCAGGCATTACTCTCGCGCAGTCCTTATCACCTTAAGGTCGATCTGATAACCACCGATGGCTTTCTTTATCCCAACCGCGTCTTACAAGAACGGGGAATCATGCACCGAAAGGGCTTCCCGGAGAGCTACGACCGACGACGCTTGTTGAAATTCATGGCCGATATTAAGTCAGGCTACGGCCCCGTCTTCGCGCCGGTCTATTCACACCTGATCTACGATATTGTGCCCGATCAATTCCAAGTAGTCGATCATCCCGATGTGCTGATCGTTGAAGGCTTGAATGTCTTGCAGCGTGGCATGAATACGCGGCGTGAACCACAGCTCTACGTATCGGATTTCTTTGACTTTGCGATCTACGTTGATGCTAATGAACGCGACCTTGAACAATGGTACATTGAACGGTTTTTGCGTTTGCGTCAGACCGCCTTCCGCGATCCGTCGTCTTATTTTCGTCGTTACGCCGATCTGAGCGAGATCGAAGCCATTGCGACCGCACAGCGTATCTGGCGCGAGATTAATTATGTTAACCTCAAGCAAAACATCGAGCCGACGCGCTGGAGCGCTGACCTCATTCTCGTGAAAGGTCCACGCCACGAACTCGAGCGCGTCTATTTGCGTAAGTTGTAAGTGATAGATACAGGTAAGGAGACTATGCGGATTTGTATTGTGGGAGCCGGCGCAATCGGTGGCTGGCTAGGGGCAAAACTGATGCAGGCCGGTGCTGAGGTCACACTCATTGCGCGTGGAGCACATTTGGCCGCTATACAAACGCATGGCGTCACGATCGTGTACGGTGATGGTCGGCGCGAGGTGGTCCGTCCAACACTCGCCACCGATGATATGACCGTCGCCGGCCCACACGATATGGTTATCGTAACGGTCAAGGCCCACTCGTTAACGAAGCTCGTCGCACCGATGCGCGCCCTGTACGGCCCTGATACGGCGGTGGTCTTTGCCCAAAACGGGATTCCGTGGTGGTACTTCTTTCGGCATGGTGGTCCCTACGAAGGGCGCCGAATCGAAGCAGTTGATCCCGGTGGGGTGATTGCTGCCCATACCGAAATCGAACGGGTCATCGGTTGCGTGGTCTATCCGGCAGCCATCATCGAGCAGCCCGGCGTCATTCGGCATATTGAAGGGAATCGATTCACGCTCGGCGAACCCGATGGTAGTCGGAGCGAACGCACACGGCGTCTCAGTCAACTGCTCGCAGCGGCAGGTTTACGCGCCCCGGTCAAAACCGATATTCGCAATGAAATCTGGCTCAAACTGTGGGGTAATCTCTCGCTCAACCCAATTAGTGCCTTGACCCGCGCCACCCTCGACCGGATTATTGCCGATCGAGGCACCCATACCCTCGCCGCAACGATGATGGCTGAGGCTCAGCAAGTGGCGGAAGCACTCGGTGTACGGTTTCTCGTCTCTATCGAGCAACGTCTTCAGATGGCCGCAGAGATCGGAGCACACAAAACTTCGATGTTGCAGGATATTGAGGCCAAGCGCCCGACCGAGATTGATGCCCTGTTGGGTGCAGTGGTCGAATTAGCCGATCTGACCGGTGTTCCTGCCCCGACGATTCGGGCTATCTACGCCGTAACATCGTTACTCGACCGCGTTAATTGTGGTTCGTAACGACCGTGGGATCATGCGATTGCAGAGTCACACCGATCAAGGAACATCCATGAACGATCTGATTGCTAACCCTGTATTAACCCGTGAACTGTTTGGCCGGATTCGCGGACGCAATGCATGGTTGATTCTTACCGCGTATCTGACCATTATCGGTGCGATTACCTTGCTGATCTACGCCGTCTTCGTCACTTCGGCCAGCCTGAACGATCCCAATACGTCAGGAATTATCGGCAAAACTATCTTCTTTACGGTGATGATCGCAGCCTTGATCCAAGTCTGTTTTCTCTCACCATCGCTAACTGCCGGCGCGATTGTCGGCGAAAAAGAGCGCCAGACCTACGATCTGTTGATGACCTCACTCTTATCACCCTGGCAAATTGTGACCGGCAAGTTGATTTCGGCGATTGCCTTTGCGCTCCTTTTGATTATGGCCTCTTTACCGATCGCCGGTTTTGCCCTTATCTTCGGTGGTGTCACGGCCCAAGAATTGCTGATTGGGGTGGTCGGTCTCTTGGTGACGGCGGTGAGTTACGCAGCAATCGGACTCTTTTGGTCAACGGTGATGCACTCGACATTAGGCGCAACGGTGACGGCGCAAGGTACCGTGATAGCCATTCTGTTGCTGGTACCGTTCCTCTTTTTCGTAATTTCTACCTTGGTCGGCGCCTTTAACGGTGCGCCAACCCCACTGTATGTCTACACCATGGGGTTATTTCTCTGCCTGCACCCATTTATCGCGCTCGGTATCACGGCAACCAGTCTCGAAACCGGTTCTGGGATCTGGTTGTGGAGCGTGCCCTCATCGGTGGGTGATTTGACCGTACCGTCGCCATGGCTGGTCTATACAGGGCTGGCCCTGCTCATCACCGGTGTTGCCCTAGCATCGGCGATCCATCGGATCAAACCGAGCGAAGCGTAGTCCAACCTACAACCGCTGCACCCAATCGGCAATAATCGCTGCCACGTCGCCGGGTCGTTCCATCGGCAACATGTGTCCGGCCTCCACTTCGGCCAGCGTGGCGTGGGGAACCACCCGCCGTAGTCGTTTCCAGACCGAATCGGTTATCAACTCAGAACGTGTCCCACGCACAATCAGGAGCGGTCGTTGCAACCGGCGTAAATCACGCCACGCATCGATTGGTGATGAAGCGAAGATGTGTGATTCCCAACGTTTGGGCCACGCGAGCGTGTAGCCATTGCCGTGCGGACGGAGGCCACCATTGAGATAGCCCTCAAGCGCATCGGGGGTAAAATCGGCAAAGACACCACGCCCTTGCCAACGCTGCCGTGCCTCATCGATGCTGGCAAAATGGTCACGACGGCGCAATGCACCTTGAGCGAGGGGAAAACGATACCCTTGCCCACTTTTACGCAACAGCCAGATCAGCACTTGCAGACGGCGACGGAAGAGCACTGGATCAATGAGCACCAATCCCTGGAACAGATCGGGACGCGCGACAGCGGCATAGAGGGTTAAGATTCCGCCCAGTGAATGGCCGATCCCAACGACCGGCTGAGACGCGACCGCCTGCAAATCGGTGACCAGTTCGGCAGCCAAATCGCGCCATGTCCCTCCCGGTTCCGCGTCACCATCGACGCGCAACGGACGTGGCCGGTAGCCGATAATGCGCCCCAAAGGCGCTAAGCCGGCGGCGAGAGGGACATAGGCTTCCGGTGGAAAGCCATTGGCCGGCGCGATATGGATGAGACGGGGGCCATAACCCCCGATCTCACGATAGATTGCTGCAGCGGAGTGTGTGATCATCGCTGTGGTTATGTGGCAAGACGAAGATGACGTAAACCCGATGACCAAATGCTCGTGACGTTACTCATCACGCCGCCGCGGACGCGGGCGTTCACCATCACGGCGTGGCCCACGTAACTCTTCACGCAAACTACGCGGCTCGTCACGACTACCACGCTGTTCCTCGCGAGGACGTGGGCGGGGGGCTGCTCCGGCTGCCTTGCGTGCTTCAGGTGTCTCGCCGGTGAGTACCGCGCGTCGGCTCAGACTGATCTTGCCGGTATTACGGTCAATGTCAATCACCATCACGTTGATCTCATCACCAAGCGAGACCACGTCCTCGACATTCTCTACCCGCTTCTCGTCAAGCTCTGACACGTGTACCATGCCGTCCTTACCCGGTAGAATGTTGACAAAGGCACCGAACGGCTTAATACTCACCACTTTACCGAGGAAAATATCACCAACTTTCGCCTCACGGGTAAGGCCCTCGATCATACTGATTGCCTTCTTAGCGGCCTCACCATCAGGTGCAGTAATAAAGACACGCCCGTCGTCTTCGATATCGATCTGCGCACCAGTTGTATCACAGATGTTGCGGATCGTCTTGCCACCAGGACCGATCAGCGCGCCGATCTTATCCACCGGAATCTGGATCGTCATAATACGTGGCGCATAGATCGACAACTCTGGGCGAGGCGCGCTAATCACCGCGTTCATCTTCTCCAGGATAAACAACCGACCGGCGCGGGCCTGCGCAAACGCCTGCCGCATAATCTCGTAGGTGATCCCGGTCGTCTTAATATCCATCTGCAAACCGGTCACACCGTTGGCCGTCCCGGCTACTTTAAAGTCCATATCGCCGAGTGCATCCTCGATCCCCTGAATATCGGTCAGCACCCGCCAGCGCCCATCTTCGCCGGTAATGAGGCCCATTGCCACACCGGCCACCGGTGCCTTGATCGGCACCCCGGCATCCATCAGGCTGAGCGACGAACCGCAGACCGAGGCCATCGACGATGAACCGTTTGAGGAGAGGACTTCGGAGACGAGCCGGATCGTATACGGGAACTCCTCTTCGCTCGGCAACACCGCGTACAACGAACGTTCGGCGAGCGCGCCGTGGCCAATATCGCGCCGGCGCGGCGTACCGAGGCGGCGGATCTCACCGGTGCTAAACGGCGGAAAGTTGTAGTGGTGAATGTAGCGTTTCGTCGTCTCGATCCCAAGATCATCGACTTTCTGCTCATCACCCGGTGAGCCAAGCGTCGTAATAGTAAGCACCTGGGTTTGACCACGAGTAAAGACGGCTGAGCCGTGAACTCGTGGTACGACCCCAATCTCGATGCTGATCGGGCGAATCTCATCAAGAGCGCGGCCATCAACGCGGATACCTTCATCGAGGATCGCGTTGCGCACCTCATCTTTCAGTAACTTCTCGAACGCCTTGCTCACCTCTTTGATGCGGTTGGGTATCTCTTCTTCCGGCTCATCGGCGGTAAAGTGAGCGATTACCTCCGCCTTTAGCGCTTCGGTCTGAGCCTCACGATCCTGCTTCACCGGGCTGCGCACGGCTTTGCGCAACCGGTCACCCATCCATGCACTGATAGACTCTTCGAGTGAGGTATCAACTACGGGTGGGGTGAAAGGCCGTTTGGGCTTACCGCAGAGCTGCACTAGTTGCTCTTGCAATTCGCAGATTTGCTTGCAGACGGCGTGACCTTCGATGACCGCCTGGAGCATCTCATCTTCGCTCAGCTCATACGCACCGGCTTCGACCATCAGCACCGCATCCTTAGTACCGGCAACCACCAGATCGAGTCGACTCTTTTCGATCTCCCCCATCTTTGGGTTCACCACCAACTTACCGTCGAGATGACCCATCTGCACCGCCCCAACCGGACCGGCGAAGGGAATATCGCTAATCGCCAGTGCTGCCGAAGCGGCAATAATCGCCAGCGGGCCGGGATCATTTTCCATATCGATGGAAAAGGTGGTAATGATCACTTGTACTTCGTTGGAGAAGCCCTTAGGAAAGAGCGGACGAAGCGGGCGGTCGGTTAACCGTGAAATAAGAATTGCGGTCGTAGTCGGTCGGCCTTCACGCTTGAAGAAATTAGCCGGAATCTTGCCCACCGCGTACATCTTCTCTTCGTAATCGACGGTGAGCGGGAAGAAATCGGTACCCTCACGAGCCTCTTTGGCACATACGACGGTGGCCAGTAACATTGTATCACCGTAACGCGCCACCACAGCACCATCTGCTTGCTCGGCAAACCGACCCGCTTCGAGGGTCAGGGTACGGCCGGCAATTTCAGCGCTGACCGTATAAATCTGCCGTTCTGTCATACGTCGTTCTTACTCCTGCCTAGCGGGGCGCACCGATGCGCCCACCTGTTTTCAGATAGCCGCATTGTATCGGCCTTGGCGCGGAGTTCGGCACTGGCGTATACGCACCTATCGTATACGCATACGCCAATCCCGAACCACCGCGCCTCACAACTGACAAGCAAAGAGCGCCGGGCGGCAGATGCCGCTGGCGCCCTCTGTGACCTATCTCATACTGACGGTTGCCTCTATCATACTAGCGGCGCAGACCGAGGCTATTAATCACCTTGCGGTAACGCTCGCGATCCTTAGACTGGAGATAATTGAGCAGCCGTCGTCGTCGCCCGACAAGTTTGAGCAACCCACGCCGTGAATGGTGATCGTGGATGTGGACACGCAGATGCTCGATAAGCTGGTTAATGCGCTCGGTCAAGAGAGCAACCTGTACTTCGGGCGAACCGGTATCTGTCTCGTGCAGTTGATAATTGTTGATGATCTGTGATTTTTCTTCTTTCTCAAGCGCCACGAGCGGTTCCTCCTCGTGTAATCGCGCACGGGCCGGCGCAGCCCGGCGTTCCTTATATAGTCATCGCCATTATAACATAATCGTTGTGTTTTGCCAACTTATGTCGCGCACGTGTTATCCGATTTCGCGCGGTACCCGTGGCAAGATACCGGTCAGCACTTCGTAGCTGATGGTACCAAGCCACCCGGCAATCTCATCAACACCGATCACCTCCTCACCCTGCCGACCGATGATGGTCACCGGATCGCCCCGTTGCACACCGGGAATATCGGTGACATCGACCATGGCGTAGTCCATACAGATCCGTCCGACAATTGGCGCCCGGCGACCGCGAATGAGCACTTCACGCCACGCCGGCGAACGGCGCAGTCCGTCGGCGTAACCGACCGGTATGGTAGCGATGCGCGATGGACGTGAAGTGACGTAGGCGCCACCATACGAGATGGGAGTTCCGGCAGGGTGTTCACGGACCTGCGCTACTTCACTGTAGAAGCTTAATGCCGGGTGCATACCGGATAAAAGCGGCACCACCGGGCTTGGCGCGATCCCATAACACGCCAAACCGGGTCGCACCATGTCGAAGTAGGTCATCGGAAAGCGGAGGGTAGCCGCACTATTGGCGGCATGCACGAGCGGTGGACGCAAACCGGCCGCAGTAATTTCGGCCAGAACGGTTTGCAAGAGACGCAACTGGTGTTTGGTCGGCTCCGGATCGGCTTCGTCGGCGCGGGCAAAGTGGGTGTAGAGACCAACCGGCTCGATACCGGGTAGGTCACGTAGGTAATGGAGGAATGGGCCAACGGCAGCAGGCGGTAATCCTAGCCGAGCCATACCGGTATCTACTTTGATATGCACACGTGCTGAACGACCGAGTTCGAGCGCAGCAGTACTGAGCGCCTGTGCCGTGTCGTCATCGAACAGCGTGACCATCAGATCCAGCCGGATTGCTTCGGCCACTTGCCACGGCGGTGTGTAGCCCAACACCAGGATCGGCGCGCTAATGCCTTGCGCACGTAAGCTACGACCTTCACCAACCGTGGCCACTGCTAACATCTCGGCGCCTGCCGCTAACGCTGCCCGTGCGACCCGAGCAGCCCCGTGACCGTAGCCATCACCTTTTAGCACCACCATGAGCGGTACGCCTGCATGATGCCGTAACGCGCGCACATTATCGGCGATAGCGGTCAGGTCAAGATACACCCACGTCGGACGCCCCGGATCGCCGATCCGTACACTGCGCCACGCCGGTTCTTGCCGTACAAGACAATCCGCCGGTAGTTCGTCATCGGCCAGCAGTGGTGCAATAACTTGTTCAAGACGTTCACCGGCGCCACCACAGACCAAAACCAGATCGCCGGCCCCACGTTCGCTTGGGAGCGACATTTGCGCAGCAGTATTGGTATCAACCACGTGAATGGGGATGGTCGGCTTGACCAAACGTGCCGCGTGTACCATGGTGGCAGCCCCCGTTCCCTTGAGGACGAGATAATCGGCGCTGCGTGCGGCTTGCCCACCAAGCTCACTCAACATCGGTGTCGGGTCGATGGCCGGCAGTTCAGCCGGCGTACCCAAGACGGCAATTCGCCGTTGCGCCGGTAGCGCCGCCAATGTTTGTAAAGCAGCCATCATCGCCGGCAATGTTGCATTAAAACTATCATCAAGGATCATCTCGCCATTTTTGCCCCGCAGTGGGCGCAAGCGTCCGGCAGGCGGTTCGAGCCGGGTCAAGGCATATTGGATAGATTCGGGTGATATATGGTAGTACAAACCGACCGCTATCGCCGCTAGCGCAGCACTCACGCCGGGTGGACCGAACAATGGGGTGAAGACCGGCAATTCAAGCCCCGGTCCACGTGCGATGAAGGTCACGCCATCACGCCGGAAGCTGATGTCGGTTGCACGTATAGCAAACTCATCGGCAAGGATATAGCAATCGTCGGCTGGAGCAGTGAGCACGCTAGCTCCATGTTGTTGCAACAACGCCACTGCCTGCGGATCAGCCCCCGGTGTGATCACAGCAAGATGCGGAGGAAACGCAGCAACCAATGGAGCGAGATGCTCACCGGCAAACTCCAGCACTGCATAACGATCATGAGTGCGTAAACGAGCGAGCGCGATGGGTAAGCCCAACAACGAATTGAAATTGCGCCGACTCTGAAAAGTGGGCGCAAGCTGCGCGAGCACTGCGGCAATGGCTCGCCGGGCGAGTGTCTTGCCGATACCGCCGGTGACGGCAACCACCGTTGGGTGTAATGCGCGGAGCCGATTGCTCGCCCAACGCAAGAGGACAGTCTGTGGATCAGAACAGACGATCACGGTTGCATTATCGGCAGCGTGCGGCGGACGACGACATAACACACCACGGGCGCCGGCAGCCAGCGCCGCCGGAATGTAGTCGTGGCCGTCGGCACGGGCGGTGCGGATGGCAATAAAGCACTCCCCGGGTGCAGTTAAGCGCGAGTCATAACTCCAATCGGTAAAGGTGTCGGTGACGGATGGGCCAACCAGTGTACCACCTGCATCCAACAGTTCGGCGAGTGTGATGGTCATACCCGACTCCTCGCTATGGGTAATCATTCGTCAAGTCAACTTTTGCTATAATACTCGTTATGAGTAATCCATCTGCCGCTACTGCCACCACTCGCACCGGAGTCACTTGGTTCTGGCTCATGGTAGCCCTCTTTGCCCACACCGGCTGGGGTGCCTACCCCGTGCTCGCTCGCTATTTGCAAACGATTAGCCATCTGCCGAGTATGGCCATCTTGACGCTGGGCAATGCCTTAGCACTGCTCGTCTACTTGCCGTTTGCTTACCGCTACATTGACTGTACCGTCTGGCGCACACCCATCATCTGGCTCTTCGCACTGGTGGTCAGTGTGCGCGCCATGACCAATCTGACCTCCGCCCGCTTTACGCTCGCGATCTATGTGCAACTGATCACGCTCCTCACCCCACTGATCGTTGCTCTCCTCAGCAAACTGTTCTTTCACGAGCGATTACCGCCGTTGACCTTACCGGCAATTGGGTTTTCACTCATCGGTTCGGTATTGCTGATGAGTAGCGATCTCCATCGTGGTGCAGTGTTACAATTGACCACTGGTGATCTGATCGGAATTGCGATAGCGTTGGTTTCGGCCTGTGCGCTCGCGCTTTATATGATCCTTGTACCACGAGCGACTGCTGCCGGCCAAGTCCGAGCCGAAGCGATGTTACTCATTCAACTGATCGCGTTGACTATCACGTGCGGTGCGATGAGTATACTGTTGGGCGAACAGTGGCAACAGTTTACCGTCATTGGTTACGTAGACTGGCTGGTTTTTGCGGCATTCGTGATCTTTGTCCTTCTTGGCGCGAACCTTGGTCAGATTGTCGCGTTGCGTCAGCTCGGTGCGCCGCTGGTGAGCAGTACCATGGGTTGGCGCTTGATCAGCGCGCTGGGCTTAGCCGCGCTGCTTCTCGGTGAACAGTTGCAGAATGGGTGGCAAATATTAGGCGCGATGATCGTGGTAGCTACCATTACCGTATATGTGCGTCGGCAGTATCGGGTCTGAGATTGGCAGTGCAGTATGGAGACTACCATCCGTTCGATTACGGTCACCCCACTCAACATCCCGTTGCGCAGTCCCTTTGGCATTGCCGGTGGTGTGCAAGCGATTGCCGACAATTTATTGGTAACTCTCGAATTGCAGGGCGGGATCCGCGGCTATGGCGAAGCCGCGCCGTTTCCGGCGTTTAATGGTGAGACGCAAGCCGATGCACTGGCTGCTATTGAAACGGTGCGCACGGCAATCGAGGGCGCCGATGTACGTGAATGGCGGGCAATTGCCGCACTCTTGCGCGAACGGATCGGCGATTATGGTTCGGCCCGTTGCGCTCTCGAAACTGCCCTCCTCGACGCACTAACCCGCTTCTATCGCATACCACTGTACGTCTTTTTCGGTGGCGCCGGTCAGACGCTCGAAACCGATATGACCATCACGACCGGCACAGTCGAGGCAGCAGCCATCGCAGCCCTTGACATTCTGGCACGGGGCATCCGCCAGATCAAGGTAAAGATCAGTGGCAGTGATCTCCGGCACGATCTTGCCCGGATTACCGCTATTCGTGCTGTGGCTCCTGACGCCCCCCTCATACTCGACGGTAACGGTGGTTTAAGCGCCGAGACAATGCTCGAATTGCTCGGTGCGCTACGCTTGCAACAGATCGTACCGGTCCTCATCGAGCAGCCAGTACCGGCAGATGACTGGGTCGGGATGCGCCAGTTGGTGCAGTGGGGCGGTAGCCCCGTCGCCGCCGATGAGATGGCTACGAGTGCATTGCGTGTGCTGCGCATTGCGCACGAGCGCGCCGCCGATGTTATCAACATTAAACTGATGAAGACCGGTGTAGTCGAGGCGCTCGAGATGGCAGCGATTGCGCGTGCTGCCGGTCTCGGCTTGATGATCGGTGGGATGGTCGAGTCGATCCTCGCAATGACGATGTCGGCCCATTTTGCCGCCGGTTTGGGTGGTTTTCGCTTTGTTGATCTCGACACACCTCTCTTTTTAGCCGAAAATCCATTCCACGGCGGGTTTCAAATGCGTGGCGGTGTGATCGATCTGAGCCACATTACCGCCGGCCACGGCGTCGAACCGATAGTGATGGTCAACGGCTGATAATCCACGCCGATAGCACATCCCCGTGAATGAAGCAACGCTCTTGTACGAGCCGTACCCCACACGCTTGTTCCTCTTGTCCATGACACATTAGGCAATTCAGCTATAGCCCTCGCTACACCTGTACGTTATACTTGCATAAGAATAGCCAGCCGCATTGTTGCCACCTACTCTGCACCGTTGCAGTGATAGGTGCGTATTATTGTTAGGAGCATGCATGACAGCGCGACTCTTGATTGCCGATGATGAAATATCGATCCGGCAAGGCCTGCGTGACGCACTACTCGCGCACGGCTATGTGATTGTCGGTGAAGCGCTGGATGGTCAGCAAGCCGTAGCAATGACCCGCCAACTGCGGCCTGATCTTGTCCTACTTGATGACAAAATGCCGCTCCTCGATGGCCTTGAAGCGGCAACCGTTATCTCTCGCGAAAGCCTGGCGCCGGTCGTCTTGCTAACGAGTTCACCATCGCACGAGGTGATCGATAGGGCACGACGTGCGGGTGTGTTTGGCTACTTGATAAAGCCATTTCGCGATACCGAATTAATGCCGCACATTGAGGTGGTGCTGGCCCGCTGGAACGTCTATCAGAAGCGCCGCAACGAGATGATTGCGCTACGTAACCGTCTCGATACCCGCACAGAGATCGATCGTGCGAAAGCCTTGCTCATTGAACGGCATGGTCTCAGTGAAATCGAAGCCTTTCGCCGGATTCAGCAACTGGCAATGCGTACCCGCAAGACGATGCGTGAAGTGGCTCAGGCCATCTTGTTGACCGACCAACTGGCGGATCATAGCTAAAGACATCGCGCGGCGACATCCCTCATGGTATCCTGAAGAGCGGAGCATTCCGTAGGAGGAGGATGCCATGCCTGCTGCACGCCATGCCGTCATCTTAGTCGCCGGTGCATCAACCCGCACTCGTCCACTCACCGATCACCGTCCTAAACCACTTATTCCGCTCTTAGGCCGACCACTTCTTGCCCACATCCTCGATGAACTGGTCGGCTTGGTTGAACGGGTAACCTTGGTCGTCGGCTATCGAGCCGAACAGCTCATAGCCGCGTTCGGAGATACGTATCGCGGGATGACACTACATTACGTTCACCAAACCGAGATCAACGGTACGGCGGGAGCACTCCTAGCCGCCGCCCCCATCGACGAACCGTTCTACCTGCTTTACGGCGATAATCTGATCGACCGTGCCGATGTCATAGGAGTCGGTCGCTATCGGTATGCCGTGGCCGGCCTCCCGGTGGCCGATCCGCGTTCATTTGGTATCCTCGATGTCCAGGACGGCCTCGTCTATCGGATCATCGAAAAACCGACCGATCCACCACCGGATGCACTCGCCAACCCCGGCATTTACCACTTTGATGAGGAAGTCTTCCCACTCCTTCGCCAGATTGTTCCCTCGCCGCGTGGCGAACTCGAACTGACCGATCTCATCGCATTGTTGTCCGCTCACCACCCGGTAGCTTGCCATGTCTGCACCGGATACTGGATTCCGGTTGGAACACCGTGGGAAGCTCTTTTAGCAGCCCGCTTCTTGCTCGCACGGATGGCCCAGGTCAGATCAGAGCCGTATGTTGCCGTCAATGCGCGAGTTGATGAGCACGCCGAGCTTGAGGGTGCGGTTGTGGTCGGTGAAGGTGCGGTGATTGATGCCCAGGCCCGAATCGTCGGACCGACGGTCATCGGGCAGAACGCCGTCATTGGACCGGGCGCGTTGGTCATTGCGTCGGCCATCGAGAGCGGCGCAACTATTAGCGCCGGCGCAATGATCGGTGGCTCAGTCATCGGAGTAAAGGCCATTGTCGGTGCGTCAGCCGCCATCAGTCATTCGTGGCTCGACGATGAAGCACAGGTTGGTCACCACGCCGTGCTTGAATCGTTTGCGACTGCCACCCAACCGGCTGCTGTAGTCAACAACCTCCTCACGCCCGCCGATTTACGCACGCGCGGAGCCATTATCGCCGCCAGAGCAGTCGTTGCCCCACAGACGGTGATACCACCGGAGAGCATCGTCCGCTAATCACAGGACGGCAACCGGTCATCAGATAACAGAACCTGACCGGTTGTCGAGAGCTACACCGGCTGACCAAACACCTCACCGATAATCTCCTCAATCGGTGGTTCGGCAATATTCACATCGGCCACCGGCAGTTCTGCCAACAGGCGAGCACCGATGCGAGTCGTCTCGTGACGGGCCACCTTTAACTCTACTTCCAACCCATCGATCCGCTGCACCTCACCATACTGAGCCAACATCTCAACCGCAACTGGCTCACTCAAGACCAGGTGAATCATTTTGTGCGGGGCCATCTGCTCTACCATACTCTGGAGATTACCATCGTAGAGCAAACGTCCGTGGTTGATCACAATCACCCGCCGGCAGAGTGCCGTCACATCGGCCATGTAGTGACTGGTCAACAGCACCGTCGCGCCATAGCGCCGGTTATACTCGGCAACAAACTCACGCACGCGCGCCTGCATCGTTACATCAAGGCCAATCGTCGGCTCATCGAGGAAGAGCACTTTTGGGCGATGGAGCAGGGCAGCGGCCAATTCACACTTCATCCGCTCACCCAAACTCAACTTACGTACCTGCTTATTGAGCAAATCACCCAGCTCAAGCAGGTCGATCAACTCGTTCAATGTACGGCGATATTCGGCGAGTGGCACCTCAAAAATGACTCGATTCACTTCAAAGGTCTCGATGGCCGGCAGATCCCACAGCAACTGCTGTTTTTGCCCCATCACCAACGTAATCTGTTTTAGAAACGCCGTCTGCCGGGCAAACGGCGTGAACCCGAGCACACGAACTTCACCGGCCGTCGGATGGAGCAAGCCGGCCAACACTTTGAGCGTCGTTGTCTTACCGGCTCCATTCGGGCCGAGAAAACCGACCATTTCACCGGCAGCAATGGTGAAATCGATCCCATCGACCGCTTTCACCGTCTCGTAGTGACGGCTCACAAATGCACGGAGCGACCCGAGCAGTCCGGCCTCTTTGCGATGGACTTGGTAGTATTTGCGCAGGCCGCGAACTTCAATTGACATACTTCATCCCCTCGCTGCACAGGATGAATCACAGCAAGCACCGGCAAGCGACTTCCCCCACAGGAGTGAAGCAATCTCACCACCCCCGTATCACCGCCAAAAAGCGCTCGGCGACCCGCATCCAGTCAAAGCGAGCAACATATTCTCGCCCAAACGCACCGTAGCGCTGCCGACGCACCGGATCGGCCAGGAGGGTAGCTAACGCATCGACCAGTGCCGCAACATCACCGGGCGATACCAACAGCCCGGCCTCGCCGTGCGGTACGACTTCGGGAATCGCAGCGGCAGTCGTAGCGACTACCGGGAGACCGGCTGCCATCGCTTCCAGAAAGACGATCCCAAAACCCTCTTGCACGCTAGGTAGACAAAAGAGGTCGGCCCGATAGTACCACGCTTTCACTTCATCATCGTTAGGTACTGCACCGAGCAAATGACAGGCCGCACCAAGACCCAACGTAGTGGTCAACGTGCGCAAACGATGATGTTCAGGGCCATCGCCGATAATCACTAGTTCAGCCGCCGGAAAGCGTTGCCGCACTTGCGCAAAGGCTCGGATCAGATCGGCGATGTGTTTGCGTGGGTACTGACGAGCAACGCAGAGAATCGTCTGTCCGGGTGTGCGCATTGGTGGCGCTGGCCACGATGCAAGATCGATCCCTTCCGGCACGAGACGGATCCGCTCGGTCGGTACACCGTAGTGACGGTGGACACTCTGGCGGCAATAATCGCTCGTCGTAATCACTAACGGCGCACGACGCGCATTGATCCGTTCAAGACGTGAAAGGAGCCACAGCAAGCGACGAACATTACCATGCTCATGTTGGAGCTCTTCGGCAATCACGCCTTTGATACTACACACATACGGCGTTGTGGTGCGCCCGGCCACGAGCACACCATCAATATCTACCCCGACAATGAGATCGTATGACAATGTACGCAACAACGCCGGAACGTACAGATTAAACAACAGCCGACGGAGGGTAAGATTAGACGGCCAAGCCACCGGCGGCGCAATCCGAGCCACATGATGACCATGGGCGCGTAAGGCACGACCAAGCCCCCCAATCGCGGCAGCAGTCCCACTACCTTCCGCCACTTGTTGCAACCACGAATCGAGAAATGCAATGCGCATGAGGTCTCCGAGTATACCAGCGACACCATTATCTATCATAATCGAAAGCGATGAAGTTGTTTGATATAATACGACTATCACATCGTCGCAGTAACGCTGCGTGTTGTCAGGTCACAACTCTATGCCAGCTAAATTTGCCGCTCTCATGCGGGCCGCATGGGCCGATGCACTCGCCTATCGCGCCCAACTGTTCATCTGGGTAGTTACCGGTATGCTACCGCTGATTATGTTAGCAGTCTGGCGTACCATAGCCGGTGATGGCGTCATCGGTGGCTACACGAGTGATGATTTCGTCGCCTACTTTGTCAGTGCGCTCTGTATTCGTCAATTGACCGGGGTCTGGATTATTTGGGATATGGAACGCGACATTCGTTTGGGTGAGTTATCGCCCCACCTACTACGACCCATTCATCCGCTGTGGCGATATTTGGCGATGGCGCTAGCCGATAAACCTCTCCGGTTGGCGATGGTAGCACCGATTGCCCTGATCGCATCACTCATTGCACCTGGCGCAATTCCCCAACCTGATTTCCTCAGTTGGGCCATCTTGCCCCTCGCGATTGTACTGGCCTTCGCGGTCTATTTTCTTAACCAGTGCTGCATTGGCGCCCTCAGTTTTTGGTGGACGCAGGTACTGGCACTGCAGGACTTTTGGTTCGGTTTGTATGCGTTTAGCAGCGGTTACCTCGTTCCGCTCGATCTACTACCATCGCCGGTAACGGCCGTGCTGGTATGGCTACCCTTCCGCGCCATGCTGTCGTTTCCACTCGAACTCCTGCTAGGTCGACTCGATCCACCGGCGATTGCAGTAGGTCTGGGGCATCAGATCGGCTGGACCGTGCTATTGGGCCTGCTCTTGCGCTGGTTGTGGACGAATGGGGTATATCGCTACAGCGCGGTAGGCGCATAGATCAGCGTTACACCCACGCTCCCTGACCATGGCGCGAGGGAATGTGATCAGTCAGAAGGATGGAGAGGAACTATTTGACGTACCATACACTTCACGCTACCATGTATGATGCGATATATAAAGCGCTGAAGAGGACGAGTAACCGGCTTCCGGCCACAGGGAGGGCGCGTCGCGACTGAGAGCGCGTCTGGCAATGGGCCCGGTGAAAACCCCCTCTGAGCGGCTCCCAGAACGCCACCCACCGGCCAGTAAGGGAGCACGGGTTCGCCCGTTATCGCGACCAATGAGGCGTCACGCCGTGTATTGGCGTGGCGTGAACACAGGGTGGAACCACGAAGCGGCTCTTCGTCCCGGTGCGGACGGAGAGCTTTTGAGTTAGTGGCCCAGATGACGCTCACGCAAAGGCGCGGAGGGCGCAAGGGCCGCAGAGGAGGTTTCCCCTCGCCCACTGTCGGGAGCGGGGTTGGGGGTGAGGGTAACAACAACCGAGGACGAGGTGTGAAAAGAACGAGAGGGAGAGGCCATCAGTTGCCGGTAAGATACCGCGAATCGAGCGGGTGCTTTGGTCAGTTAGCCCGTCTTAGTATGGGGCTATTGGTCATTGCCGGGCTTACTCTGTTACTGACCCGTCCCCAACTCAGTGCAGCTATCGGCCATCGTATTGCCGATCTGTTGGTACCGTCGCGTGAAACTGCCGTCGCACCGGTACCCGGCCTGATCGCAGCCCTACCCAACGGTACGATCACCGTAAGCGAAGCCGCTATCAACGGCTATCTCAACGAGATCGAGGCAACGTTGCCGGTCGAATCGGTCAATGTCCGACTAATCTCCGACCGCGTGATTGCAAGCATCCATGCGTATGGGGTGACCAGCGTCGTCAGTAGTGGTATCGCGGTTCAGGATGGTAAATTGGTCATGATCAATCCGCAGCTCGAAGGGCCACTGGCGGCTCTGCTCTCGGTGCGAGAGCTGACCGCGGTGCTCAATGAACGACTGAATGCCGAATTTGTTCGACAAGGGCGCCAGATTGTCGCCGTCCACGTTGATAACGGGACGTTAACTATCGTAACCAGATAACAGGAGATGCTTCTATGCCGGTCGATCCAAAAAGTGATCCCTATTACCGTCTCCGCCACTCGTTGGCGCACGTGATGGCGCAAGCCGTTCTTGAAATCTTTCCCGATGCCAAAATCGCCATCGGGCCACCAATTGAAAACGGCTTCTATTACGACTTCGACCTGCCGCGTCCGCTGACCCCTGAAGATCTGACCGAGATCGAAAAGCGGATGAAGCGGATCATTGCCGGTAATCATCCGTTTATCTATCGTGAAGTCACTGCCGAAGAGGCCCGCCAAATCTTTGCCAACCAGCCCTACAAACTCGAATTGATTGAAGGTCTAGCAAAGGGACTTGACGAATACGGTGAGACACATCACGGCGACACCGTCATCTCAACCTACCGTCAAGATACGTTCGAGGATCTGTGTCGCGGTCCACACCTCAACCATACCGGCGAGATCAATCCTGAAGCCTTTAAGCTCATGAGCATCGCCGGGGCATACTGGCGCGGTGATGAGAAAAATCGCCAATTGCAGCGTATTTACGGTACCGGTTGGAATACCAAAGAAGAGCTAGAAGCGTATCTGCATCGTTTGGAAGAGGCCCGCCGACGTGACCATCGCCGTCTCGGGAAAGAGCTGGGGCTGTTCTTCTTCTCAGACGACATTGGTCCCGGATTGCCGATCTTTAGCCCGAAGGGTGAGATTATCCGCTACGAAATGGAACAATTTGTGCGTGAGGTGCAAACACGCTACGGGTATCAGCACGTATGGACAGGGAATGTCGTCAAGGAGCAGCTCTATCGGAAGTCGGGGCACTACGATAACTATCGCGATAGCATGTTCCCACCAATGGTTGAGAGCGAAGACCTCATCTTCCGCCTCAAGCCGATGAACTGTCCGAGCCATATGACGCTCTACAACCAGCTCGGCGTGATCAGTTATCGCGATCTGCCGCTGCGATTTGCCGAGTTTGCGACACTCTACCGCTACGAAGACAGCGGCGCATTGAGCGGGTTGACGCGCGTGCGGGCATTGACCCAAGACGATTGCCACATTTTCTGCCGCCCCGATCAGATTCAAGAGGAGTTTAGCCTTGCCCTGCAAGTGATCCGCGAGGTGCTGGGAACGTACAAGTTTACCGATTATAAGGTGCGCTTGTCGTTGCGCGGCAGGGAGGGCAAGTATGTGCAAGATGATGAGAAGTGGGAACTGGCGACGGCTGCCTTGCGTGCTGCACTTGAAGCTAACGGTGTTGAGTATTTTGAGGCCGAAGGCGAAGCAGCGTTCTATGGCCCCAAAGCCGATTTTCTGGCCCGTGATGTGTTGGGGCGCGAATGGCAGTTGAGCACTATTCAGGTCGACTTCATCCAACCGGCACGCTTGGGCTGCGAATATATCGGCGAGGACGACAAACCACACACACCGGTCGTCTTGCACCGTGCCGTCACCGGGACAACCGAGCGGTTTATGGGTATCCTTATCGAGCATTACGCCGGTGCATTTCCGCTCTGGCTCGCCCCGGTGCAAGCGGTGATCATTCCAATTACCGACAAGCAAATGGAGTATGCGCGCAAGGTACGCCAACGCCTGTTTGCCGCCGGCTTGCGCGTCGAACTCGACGAGAACCGTGATCGGATGCAAGGTAAGATCCGGCGAGCACAGTTGCAGAAGATACCGTATATGCTTATAATCGGCGCCAGAGAGGAATCTGCTAATGCAGTTGCTGTGCGCACCCGCGCCGGTGAAGACCTTGGCGCGATGCCGGTCGAAGCATTTTTGGCGCGCGCCCTTGAAGAAATCCGCACCCGCAGTTGAGGAGTCGCCTGATGACAGTTGAGCAAGATGCTATTGCCGAGATAGCGCGCCGGTTTGCCGAGTCCATCCACGCCGAACGTACTGCAACCATCGAAGCACTGGCTGCTGAGCGTGAAGCTGCCCAACGCCTGTTGGCTGCTCTTCGCCGTGAGCACGAACGCCAAACCGCATCGGCCGCCGGTGCATTCGTCGCCGGATTGCTGCTCGGGGCGGCCTTAGGTGTGGTTGCCGTTGCTTTGCTGAACCCACGTTCAGGCCCTGATCTGCGTCAGACTCTTGCAGCACGGGCTGGATTGACACGCCAGTCGTTTGCCGAACGATTGCGAGCTGCCATTGCCGCCGGTCAGCGCGCGGCTGCCGAACGTGAGCAAGAGTTATGGCGTGAGTATCGTAAACGACTCAGCGAGCCATCGTCACTAGATCAATCTTCATGATGGTTGACAACCATCGTATTGCGTGATCGGATGCGGATGGTGTAGCATGAGCGTATCATGCAGCTATTCCGTTTTTCGTGGGACACACCAGTGCCTGTCTGTGCCCCTTTGCTACACGTGCCTACATTCCACAGACCCACCCAGTACGGTCACGGTCATGATAGAGAAAGCTTATGGACGCCGAAATTATTGCCATCGGTTCCGAACTGCTGCTCGGTGTAACAATTGACACCAACAGCGCTTATATCGCACGTCAATTGGCGGCTGCCGGCGTGAACGTTTATCGCAAGACGGTGGTTGGCGACAATACAGAACGCATTACTGCCGCTATCCGTGAGGCGTTAGGTCGTGCCGATCTCGTGATCTGCACCGGTGGTCTAGGTCCCACCCTTGATGATGTGACGCGCGAAGCAGTCGCTGCCGCGTTCGACCGTCCACTTGAGTTTCATCAAGAATTGCTCGACCAGATAGCTGCTCGCTTCGCAGCGATGAACCGCCCGATGAGTGAAAGTAATCGTCGCCAAGCCTACGTACCGGCCGGTGCCCGTATCATCACCAATCCGCATGGCACCGCTCCAGCGTTCTTAGTTGAAGATGAACGCGGCACCGTCATCGTACTACCCGGCGTCCCGAGTGAGATGCGCTATCTGTTCGAGACGGAGGTGATCCCCTACCTACGTCATGAACGCGGGATCACAACCGTTATCCTCGTCCGTACCCTTCACGCCGTCGGCCTTGGCGAGAGTGTGATCGGCGAGCGGATCGCCGATCTTATGCAACAAGCGAACCCGACCGTTGGCATTTCGGCGAAACGGGCACGGTATGAGTTACGTATTGGTGCTCGTGCCGAAAGTCACGCTGAGGCTGAAGCATTAATTGCTCAAACCGAAGCGATCATCCGCGAGCGCCTCGGTTCGTACCTGCTTGGCGAGGAGGAATTACCGGTTGTCGTGGCCCAATTACTCCGTCAGCGCAAGCTGACCCTGGCGCTCTACGAGGGAATGATCCAAGCGCCGGTATTGCAGGCGCTCTTAGCTACCCCCGACATCGCAGCGCAACTGCGTGGGGTCGAAATTCATCCGCTTGACCGACCGGCTGATGAGCAAGCTGCCTCCGATCTCGCCGCCGCCGGCGCGTCTTCGGTCGCCGATCGTTGGCAAAGCGATCTCGGCCTAGGGGTGCAACCGGCGACATTTCCAAACGAACAAGGCTTTACGGCCGTTGCCTTTGCTTTAATCACGCCAACCGGTGAACGACGGTTGACCCGGCCCTTCGATCTGCGCTCATCTGAAGGCCGTGAGTTTGCCGGGACAGCGGCACTCGATCTCTTACGCCGCTATCTGGCCGAGGAGTCGGAGTAGTGTTCACGCCGCCACCACCTCCGACAACCCTACCCGCTGCAGTAGCCGTAGTGTGCCGTGATCCAACGTGGTGGCAGAAATGTCTGCTCCACGGTGCATTGGCTACCACCATTATCGGTTTGCCGCTGGCAGTAGGCTTCATTATGGAGAGCTATGACAATTCGCGACGTGGCTTTCCCATCCCCCTTCCACCGTGGCGCGATTGGACTCTCCGTGCCCTCACCGGAATTTTTGCTCTCCTCATCGATCTCGCATTCTTTCTTCTTCCTTTGATGATCGGTGGTCTGCTGCTCGCCTGTAGCGGATTAACATTGGTCTTAGCCGGTCAAACCGATCTGCTCGAGGTAGTAATGCGTGGCATCCTCACAGTAATGGCGTTGGTTTGGCTGAGCTTCTTTCTGATCGGAGTAGCACCGATTGGCCGGCTTATCTTTGCCGAGGAGGGACAGATAGAGCGAGCTTTAAGTAGTGAAACGTTACGACGCGCATTTACCCCACCGTACCGGACCTACTTCTGGCATGCCCGCTTAGCCAGCCTCGCTGCGTATGTACCGGCCGCGGCTATGGCCGGACTAACCGGTATCCTGATTGCCAATAACGCCCCCCTCCTTGTGATTGTAGTAGCCATTTGGCTGTTGTGTAGCGTTGGCATCTTTGCCCAACTTGTCGGCGTACAACTCTACGTAGCGGCGGAACAGCAGGCACGTGCCACCCAACATCTCTAGCTGGTTTCGGGTAGAGCCGTTGATGCAGTAATGCTCAGGTAAACCAAATCTCATGCTAACGTCTGTGCTGAGGACTGCCAAGCCGTTCAGGAGCTTCTCAGCTACAGCGATGGCTTCAGAGCGCGATACTTAGCTCGTCACCACTGTCCCCAGTTCTCTTGCATGTATCACCCACTTCTTATGGTACAGTTGATGCAATAACGCTCTTACCCAACCTGTTGTACGACATCTCAGTCTAAACCAAGGCTTCTGCTTACTACACACAACTTGCTCAACCACTTGCAAATTGCAACGTCCTAAAGGGATGTCGCCCGTCGTTATCACCATCGGAGGATTTCATTGTGAACGATACCGCATCATCTCCCACGCTCCTGACCACCCAACCGCCACGCGACGTCTATGTTTGTAGCGATGGTTTTAATCGGCAGCTTATGTCAACCCGCAAGAATCCTACATCGGAGGAGTGATATGAACCTTACCCACGCCTTTAGCTTTGTCTTTGACGACCCCGACTGGTGGAAGCTCATTCTCGTTATCGGTCTCTTGCAATGTATACCGATCATCGGTCAGATCGCATTGCTCGGGTGTATTCTACTCACCGCACGCGCCGTCGCACAAGGTAATCCGCAACCGCTGCCGCGGCTCAACCAACTCGGTGCTGTGCTCAGCGATGGAGTCTACGGTCTACTCATTGCAATTGTCTACTACCTACCCATTTTGGCAATAGTGTGTATCTTAAGCTGTATCCTAGTCGCCACTATTGTCTCATCTGGCAACAACGAGCCTCAGTTTGGTATCATCTTCAGCCTGATGTTCTGCCTAAACCTCCTCCTTATCCCACTTATCCTCATTATCCAGCCACTGCTCATCATCGGCAGTGGTCGCTACATCCAAACCGGATCGGTGACGGCGGCCCTGCAGTTGGGCGAAGTCGTCGCGTTGTTACGGCGCAACCCGGCCGAGTGGCTGGTACTATGGCTGCTCTCGATAGTGTGTAATTTCGTGGGTGGACTAGGCAGTATTATTTTTATCGTTGGATCCCTGTTTACTACCGTCTATGCCGCACTGGTCTTTGGTCATTTACTTGGTCAGACCGTTCGCCAAGTCGCGTCATCACCATCTCAGCAATAACGAGGAGGACATAATGGCACTTCGCAATCTCATTCAGCCACGAGAACTCCTCTACCCTTCAAATCTACTCACCGTTAGCCGCTTACTGCTCTTACCGGCAACGATCTACTACATGCAACGCACCGATCGGCGCAAGCGGGCATTGCTGTTGTTGGCAATCACCATGATCACCGATGCGCTCGATGGCCCGATTGCTCGCCGGCGTGGAGAGGTCTCGAAGCTTGGTCAGATACTCGATCCAATTGCCGACAAGGCCCTGATCGATTCGGCGGCGGTGATGCTCTCGCGCACCCACGGCTTTCCGTGGTGGGCTACCGGCTTGCTAATCTTTCGCGATGTAGGAATTTTACTGGCCGGACTTATCGTTTTGCGGCGCAAGGCACAAATCACGACTGCCGAGAGCAGTGGTAAACTAACGACCCTCGCAATGACAATTGCTGCATTACTCTATCTTGCCGGTGGCCCACGTTGGGGGAAGCCGGCGCTTTATGCAGCGCTCGTTCCGTTCAGCGTATCGTTTGTGCAATATGGCTGGCGGTTTATCCAGATTATGCGCGATGATCACACGGATGCGGCATAGCGCAATCGACGCACTATGCCGGCAGGTCGTCCGTTACTGCGCCACTTTATCGGCAAACAGTTTCCGAAACTTCGCTACCTTGGGCGCAACCACAAACTGACAATAGGGCTGATACGGGTTCCGCGCAAAGTACTCTTGGTGATAGTCCTCGGCGGGGTAGAAAGTCGTAGCCGGTACGATCTCGGTCACTATCGGATCACGAAACACGCGCTGCTCGGTCAATTCACGTACCAGCTGCTCAGCAATCTGACGTTGCTCTTCCGAATGGTAGAAAATTGCCGAACGGTATTGCGTACCAACATCAGCACCTTGCCGATTAAGCGTCGTTGGATCGTGAATGCTAAAGAAGATTTCCAACAGCTCACGGTAACTGATCTGTTCGGGATCAAACTGTATCTGAACCGCCTCGGCGTGACCGGTGTTACCGTCACAAACCCGTTGATAGCTTGGATTGGGCACATGCCCACCGGTATAGCCGGAGACAACATCCTTAACACCGATCACCTGATCGTAGACTGCTTCGAGGCACCAAAAACAACCACCGGCCAGTGTTGCGGTTTCGAGAGGCATGCAATCGCTCCTTCTGAGTCTGTGCGGCACCAATCTTACGGAACATTGCGCCGTTCCTAGTCGATAGTTCACTAGTAGTGTACATCAATTCGTTCAAATACACAGGCTCCACGCACAAAAGTGCAACCACATCGGACATACTACCCACTCTACTACAATGGATTATAGCGATTCATCGCTGCCATCAACCCCTCACTTAGAACCACCTCGACCGCATCGGCCACCCGCGCCAATACCTCAGGCAAAACTTCCTCCTCTTCCGGGGTAAACCGGCTCAACACATAATCGGCTACATCCATCTGACCCGATGGCTGACCAATCCCAATCCGTAGGCGTGGAAACTCAGTGGTGCCAAGCTGTCCGACTATCGACCGCATCCCGTTGTGTGTGCCAGCACTCCCTCGTTCACGCAAGCGGAGTTTGGCAAACGGTAAATCAAGGTCATCATAGATGACCAAAAGTTCACGCGCAGGATCGATCTTATACCATTGACGCAACGCGGTGACCGCTTGCCCACTGAGATTCATATAGGTCTGTGGCTTAACCAACGCCACCCGTTGCCCACGAATAATTCCTTCAGCAATCTCGCTCTTGGCCCTCTGGTTGCGAAACACTAGCCCGTGTCGCTCGGCCAGTGTCTCAACACTGCGGAAGCCAATATTGTGTCGGGTACGCGCGTAACGCTCACCCGGATTACCTAAGCCGACTATTAACCACATTGTGTCGTCCTTGTATGGGTATTACATCATTTGCTACTTTGCGTTACCTCTCCGCGCCTTTGCGTTATTGCTGCGCCATGGTAGAAGCGCCTACGTCGCCCGTCAAGCAGCTTGACGAAATACCGTTTCCGGCCAACATGTCTACAATAATCTTGAGCGACAAGGACACCCTATGACCGGCACAACCCTCTCACTACCGTTGCCCACGCTTGCCGAGCAATTTTTACTCCGCCGCGACATAACCTTCCTCAACCATGGCAGCTTTGGTGCTTGTCCACGCCCGGTATTTACCGTCTATCAAGCATGGCAACGCCAGCTCGAAGCCCAACCGGTCGCGTTTCTCGGTCGTGAATTATCGGCACGGCTCCACAACGCCCGCACCCGCCTGGCTGCCTTCGTCGGCGCATCGGCAGATGAACTCGTCTTCGTCCCCAACGTGACATATGCCTTGAACATTGTTGCCCGCTCGATTGACCTGCAACCGGGTGATGAAGTCTTGGGCACGACCCACGAGTACGGCGCGATTGAGCGCACCTGGCGGTATGTATGCCGCCAACGAGGCGCAACCTATGTCAACCAACCGCTTAAGCTACCGGTAGCGACACCTACCGAGATCATCGACCAGCTTTGGAGCGGGGTTACCCCTCGCACCCGCGTCATCTTGCTCAGCCACATCACATCGCCAACCGCACTAATCATGCCGGTGGCCGAGATTTGCCGGCGTGCCCGCGCTGCCGGGATCATCACGGTGATTGATGGCGCCCATGCACCCGGCCAGATCGATCTAAATCTTACTGAGTTGGGGGCTGATTTTTACGGTGCGAATTGCCACAAGTGGCTGTGTGCACCCAAAGGAGCCGGTTTTCTCTATGTCCGTCCCGAACACCAAACCCGCTTAGAACCGTTGGTCGTTAGCTGGGGCTGGCAACCACCAGAACCACTGCAAGGCAGCTTTCTCGCCTACCCGACAGGCCGCTCATTACAAGCCTACTACGAATGGATGGGCACCGACGATCCATCGGCTTTTCTCAGCGTCCCTGCTGCCATTGATTTTCAACAGACACATCAATGGCCGGCAATCCGCAGCGCTTGTCACGCCTTGTTACGCGAGGCATCAGCACAGATCCTGGAACTCAGCGGTCTACCGCCACTTTCTCCCGCCGATGAACAATGGTGGGGACAGATGCGGGCACTACCGTTGCCACCGTGCGATCCGGCACAGGTACAGGCTCGGCTCTGGCACGAATGGCGGGTAGAAGTACCATGTTTCATGTGGGAAGGACAACCGCTCATTCGTGTCTCGGTACAGGCGTACAATTCACCGACAGATATTGACCGGCTCCTCAGCGGGCTACGAGCGATTATAGCATAACGAGCGAACATATGATCGAACTCGACCGTGTCAGCTATACTTACCCCGGTGCTCCTACTCCCGTTTTTCGCCAACTGAGCCTCCAGATTGCGCCGGGCGAGTTTCTCCTGATCTGCGGACCGAGCGGAGCCGGTAAAAGTACGTTGCTCCGTCTCTTCAACGGTCTCATCCCACACTTCTACGGCGGTACATTCGGGGGGAGTGTCCGAGTGTGGGGCCGCGACACGTTAACCTACCAACCCCGCGATCTAGCCGACGTAATCGGCTTTGTCGTCCAAGACCCCGAAAGTCAGTTTGTCGTCGAGCGGGTAGAAGACGAAATCGTTTTCGCCATGGAAAACTTGGGCATCCCCGCGCCGGTTATGCGCCGGCGAGTCGAAGAGGTACTCGATCAACTAGCGATAGCCCACTTACGGCATCGTCACGTGGCAACCCTAAGCGGCGGCGAACAGCAGCGCGTCGCCATTGCCGCAGCACTAGCCGCCCAGCCGCGAACATTGGTCCTCGACGAACCAACCAGCCAACTCGATCCACATGGAGCAGAAGAGGTCCTAAGCGCGTTGCAAAAACTGAACGCCGATCTCGGCATTACCATCATTTTATGCGAGCATCGGCTGGAACGAGTCGTACAATACGCCGACCGCATTCTCTATCTTACACCGAATGGTCAATACGAAGTAGGCACACCGCGTGAGGTACTATCCCGCATTGAACTACGTCCACCGCTACAACATCTCGGCACAGCATTAGGCTGGGAACCACTCCCATTAACGATTAAAGAAGGGCGAAGATTTGTTCCCACCAATCTACCGGCGCCACCACCTACCCCTCCCGTACCGCCACCTGCTCCACCGCTTGCCCGCCTACGCAACGTCACCGTCCAATATGGTCAGCACGAAGCGCTCTATCGCATAAACCTCGATCTGCCATACGGTACACTTATCGCGCTCATGGGACGGAACGGCAGTGGCAAAAGCACCTTACTCAAAACCCTCATCGGGCTAGTCCGTCCAACCGAAGGCAAAATCGAGCTAGAAGGGCGTGACATTGCTCCGATTGCCGTTGAGGAACTCGCCCGCACGGTCGCATACGTTCCGCAAGATCCGCATAGCATCCTCTTCCACGACACCCTCCACGAGGAGCTAGCGTTTAGCCTCCGCGGTCGCGGCTTACCACCTTCACCAACGCTGATCGACACCACACTGCGCAAATTCGGCATTGCCCATCTCGCCACCCACTATCCGCGCAATCTCAGCGGTGGCGAAGCGCAGCGTGCCGCCTTAGCGACGGCGCTAGTCGGGGAACCACGTTTGATCTTGCTCGATGAACCGACCCGCGGTTTGGATTATCAAGCCAAAACCACCCTCATAACCCTATTGCGCCGGTTATGTAGCGAGGGTCGCACCGTCGTGATAGCAACTCACGATGTTGAGATGGCTGCCGCCTGCGCCGACCGGGTTATCTTGCTCGGTGAAGGTGAGGTAGTAGTCGAAGGGCCGGCTACCGAATTGCTCGGCAACAGCCTGATCTTCTCATCACAGGTTGCCAAGCTCTTTCCCGGCTACGGCTGGCTAACAGTAGCCCAAGCCTTGGCCGGCCTCGGCAAAACAGGTTAACCTCCCCATGCCCTTCTCCTGCGTGCAGGAGAAGGGCTGGAGACAAAGTTACTCCGCTGTCTGCATTATCCGGCGGCAGCAATGCCCTGAATCCCGCCTTCAGTCATCTTATGCACATCGAGCAGTTGATCAACCTGTTCGGCGGTGAGCAACCCCTTCTCAACGACTACCTCTTTAATCGTCTTACCGGTAGCCATCGCCTCTTTCGCCACCGCCGCGCCGTTCAGGTAGCCGATCACCGGATTGAGTGCCGTCACCAGGATCGCATTCTTGGCCAACCAGCCCGCCGCCTTCTCACGGTTGGCGGTGATACCGACCACACACTTAGTCGTAAAGGCATTGATCGCACCGATAAGCACATGCATCATTTCAAACAGATTGTGGGCAATAATCGGCATCATCACATTCAGCTCAAGCTGACCGGCTTGCGCAGCCAACGCCACCGTCAAATCACAACCTTGCACGTGGTAGCAAGCCATATTCAGCATCTCGGCCAACACCGGGTTAACCTTCCCCGGCATAATCGACGAACCCGGCTGCACAGCGGGCAAGCGGATCTCATCGAGGCCGGTGGCCGGGCCAGAGGAGAGCAGGCGGATATCATTAGCAATCCGACCCAGGGTAATACAAAGTGTACGCAGGCTCGCCGAGAAATCGGCAGGATCAGCCATACTCTGCATCGACTCAAACAAATTCCCTGACGACCGCAACTCTTGACCGGTCAGCTCACTCAGTTTTGCCACCATCCGCGCATGGTATTCCGGGTGAGCATTCAGCCCAGTACCGGTCGCCGTCCCACCGATACCAATCCGACGCAACCGGTCGGCTGCCGTCGCGATCCGCTCCATATCGTTGCGCACTGCCTTCGCATACGCACCAAACTCTTGACCAAGCCGCACCGGTACTGCATCTTGCAAGTGGGTCCGTCCCGATTTCACCACATCATCGAACTCAACTGCCTTCTGTTCAAGCGCAGTAGCCAGATTATCGATGGCAGTCAGCAATTCGTTCAGCCGCCACAAACAACCAAGCCGGATCGCCGTCGGAATAGTATCGTTGGTCGATTGCGCCATATTCACATGGTCGTTCGGGCTAACCGGCTTCTTCGGATCGTCGAGACTATAACCCAAAATCTGGTTAGCCCGGTTGGCCAACACCTCATTGACGTTCATGTTGTGTGAGGTACCAGCGCCGGCCTGAAACGGATCAACCACAAACTGATCGGCGTGCTGACCAGCCAACACCTCTTCGGCAGCTTGGATAATGGCGTTCGCGATCTGCGGATCGAGTAAACCAAGATCGCGGTTAACCTCGGCAGCAGCCCGTTTGATCATCGTTTGCGCCCAAACAAAGGCGGGATAGGGCCGCATCCCACTCACCGGGAAGTTCAACACAGCCCGTTGCGTCTGCGCGCCATACAGAGCCTCAGCCGGCACCTGCATCTCGCCCAACGAATCACGTTCAATGCGGTAGCGCTCTGTCATGTATTTCGCTCCTTTCAACCCACCAAAGACTCTCATCATCCCCACGATGCATGATGATAGAGTGTGTTACATTCGCGATTGTATCATAGCCACACCAAACCCAAAGCGTATTCCCTCACACGGGGGCGCACCGTTGTGCGTCCCTACGCTGTACGCTCTTTGCGTCCTCTCCGGCCTCTGCGCCTTTGCGTTAAAAAACACCTTACAACCCAACACTCCCTGCTTCGCACCGATCAAGCAGTATGCTATAATCAAACCAAACCACGGCCCTGCTTGATGCGATTTATGTCTATATAACAATAAAAAACAACACTTCAGATCAACCCACCAAAGACACTCATCCCCCCACGATGCATGATGATAGAGTGTGTTACATTCGCGATTGTATCATAGCCACACCAAACCCAAAGCGTATTCCCTCACACGGGGGCGCACCGTTGTGCGTCCCTACGCTGTACGCTCTTTGCGTCCTCTCCGGCCTCTGCGCCTTTGCGTTAAAAAACACCTTACAACCCAACACTCCCTGCTTCGCACCGATCAAGCAGTATGCTATAATCAAACCAAACCACGGCCCTGCTTGATGCGATTTATGTCTATATAACAATAAAAAACAACACTTCAGATACTCTCTCGGACAAATGTTTCAGATTTAGATCGTCTTTTCGCCCTTGACAACACTCGTTCAGTGTAAATAATTTCTATCGCGAGCCTACCATGCACGACTTTGTTCACCTGCATGTCCACTCCGAATACAGCCTCCTCGACGGCTACGCCACGACCAAAGGCATTGCCCAACGCGCTGCCGATTTGGGCATGGACAGTATCGCCCTTACCGATCACGGTGTTCTCTACGGCGCAATGGAGTTTTACGAGGCAGCCAAAAAAGCCGGTATCCGCCCGATCATCGGCGTCGAAGCGTACATGGCACCTGGCTCATTGTCCGACCCGATGACGAAAGGGGCGAAGAATTACTTTCACCTCCTCCTGTTGGCGCAAAACGAGACCGGCTACCGCAATCTGGTCAAACTCACTACCCGCGCCCATCTCGATGGTATGGGGAAAGGGGTGTTTGCCCGCCCCCGCATCGACCGCAATCTGCTTGAAGCGCACCACGAGGGCCTGATCGTCACCTCGGCCTGTCTGGCCGGCGAGGTGTTGCACTATCTCAAGAGCGGCGATCGCCGCACCGCTGTCGAGACAGCAGCCTATTACCGCGATCTGCTCGGTCCCGACCGCTACTACATCGAGTTACAACTCCACGACAATACCCCCGAACTCGAGCCACTCAACGATGAATTGGTGCGCATCGCCCGTGAACTCGGCATTCCCCTCGTCGCTACCAGTGATGCCCACTTCATTCGCCCTGAGGATAAAGAAACCCAGCATAAGGTGATGGCAATGGGCATGAACATGACCTACGCCGAGTTCTGTGCCCGCGAATATGCGATGGATGAAAGCTATCACATTATGTCAGGCGAAGAGATGTGGGCGCGGTTTAAACGCTATGGCACCGAGCCGCTCGAACATACCCGCCGGATTTCCGATATGTGTCGGCTCAAGCTCGAGTTTGGACGGGTGCAATTGCCGGTATTCGAGCTGCCTGAAGGTCATGATGCCGCGTCATACCTACGCCTCGTCTGCGAAGAAGGCCTGATGCGCCGCTTCAACGGTCAGCCGCCCGAAGAATATATGCGCCGATTGGAGTATGAGCTCGATGTGATCAATAAGACCGGCTTCCCCGACTATATGTTGATCGTCTGGGACTACGTGAAATTCGCCCGCTCGCGCGGTATTCCCTGCCTACCGCGCGGTTCAGCCGGTGCATCGCTCGTCCTCTACGCCCTCGGCATTACCGATGTCGATCCGGTCAAGAATAAACTGCTCTTCGAGCGCTTCCTCTCCCCCGAACGACTGGAGATGCCCGACATCGACACCGACTTTGCCGACTCACGTCGCCAAGAGATTCTCGATTACATTGCTAATAAATACGGGCGCGAGAATGTAGCCCAAATCATCACCTACGGTACCCTCGGTGCAAAGGCCGCCATCCGCGATATGGGTCGCGTCCTCGGCCTCGACCCCGGTGAAGTGGATCGCGTCGCCAAGCTGATCCCTGCGCTCCCGGTCGGCACAACGATTGCCCAAGCCCTTGAACGGGTGCCCGAACTCAAACAACTCTACGAGACTCAGCCTCATCTGCGCACATTGATCGACGAAGCCCGTAAGGTCGAGGGGCGGATGCGTTCGGTCGGTACCCACGCGTGTGGCGTTGTGGTCAGCCGTACCCCGCTCGAAGAAATTGTGCCGCTGCAACGCACCACCAAAGACGAGCATGCGCTGATGGCGGCGTTTGAGGGGCCGACGCTGGCCAAGATGGGTCTGCTCAAGATGGATATTCTCGGTCTCACCAATTTGTCGGTGGTGGCCGAGGCGCTGAAGTATATCGAGCAGACCACCGGGCAAAAAATGTGGCTCGATGAGATTCCGCTCGATGATCCGAAGGTGTTTGAGGCATTGGGCCGCGGCGAGACCAAGAATGTGTTCCAGCTTGAATCGGCGGGGATGACTCGCTACCTGATGCAGTTGAAACCAACCCGCGTCGAAGACCTCTACGCGATGGTGGCACTCTATCGACCCGGTCCCCTCGAACAGATTCCGGTGTATATTCAAAACAAGAACAATCCGTCTCAGATTCGCTATCTGCATCCGGTGCTGGAGCCGATCTTGGCCGATACCTACGGCGTAATCGTCTACCAAGAGCAGATTATGCAATTGCTCCAGACGGTCGCCGATTATACGCTCGGTCAAGCCTATATCGTGATTAAGGCCATTAGCAAGAAGAACAAGGAACTGATGGCCGAGAACGAAGCGATCTTTAAGCAGGGCTGCCAGCGGAAGGGAATCAGTAAAGAGATTGCCGATCAACTGTGGGAGCTGATCTTACCTTTCGCCGGCTATTCGTTCAACCGGCCCCACGCCACTCTCTACGGCTTGCTTAGCTATCAGACGGCGTGGCTCAAGGTGAATTATCCGGTTGAGTATATGACCGCAGTGCTCACCGGTGCCGGTGGGGTAATTGAAGACGTGACCAAGGCTGCCCTTGAGGCGCGCCGGCTGGGCGTAGCAGTCTTACCACCTGATGTCAACCGCTCGAACAAGGGCTTTACCATTGAGCAGTTATCGCCACCACTCCCCCAAGGAGTGAAGTACGACCGCGGGATTCGCTTCGGCCTGATGGCGATTAAGAATGTTGGCGAAGGGCCGGTCGAGGCGATTATCGCTGCCCGTGAGTCCGGTGGCCCGTTCCAGTCACTGGAAGACCTCTGCGCCCGCGTCGATCGCCACGCACTCAACAAGCGAACACTTGAGAGTCTGATTAAGGCCGGTGCGCTCGATTCACTGCCCGGTAGCCGTCGCCAAAAGCTTGCCATTCTCGATCAGGCAGTACAGGTCGGTTCCGAAGCACAAAAAGCGCGCGAAATCGGCCAGAGCAGTCTGTTCGATATCTTCGGTGAAAGTAGTACCGGCAGCCCGAATGTCGCTCGTATCCCTATGCCACTCATCACCGAGACACCTGCCGAGCAGAAAGAGATGCTCCTGTGGGAGAAAGAACTACTCGGTCTGAACCTCTCGGATGACCCTATTGCGAAGGCGCTTGAAGGGATCGACTTCACCGGCGTTACCGAACTGGGATCACTTGAAGAGGAGCATATCGGCGAGACGCTGACCTTCGTCGGTGTCCTGAGCGGTGTGCGCCGGATTGCCACCAAGAAGGGCGATTCGATGTTGGTGGCAACCCTCGAAGATATGACCGGGAGTATCGAGATCGTGGTGTTTCCGAAGGTGTTGGCAAAAGCCGCCGATCTGCTCCAGAATGATGCAGTAGTACGGGTGACGGCGAAAGTTGATAACCGGCGCGATACTCCGCAACTCGTCGTAGAGAGCGTTGAAGCGCCATCTCCCATCGACCAAACGACCAGCTCTCAACCGGTTGAGATGGATCTCGAAGGGATGAGTGATGAGCTGAGCGGAGCATTAGTGACCGATATACCCATCTCCCTCCCAGAACCATCATCTCAACCAACATCGGTTACCACGGTGTCATCACCCCCAGCTCCATCAGCGACCACCACCCCAGCAGCGGCCAAACCACCAACTGTGCGCCCGCGCCAGCCGGTCAAACTTGCCAACGGGAATGGTCAGGGAAACGGCAATGGACACAGCAAGAGCGGCGAACCAACCCGTACCGACGGGCCACCGGCACGTAATTTGCGGATCTACCTGCCGCGTACTAATAACTTCGACGCCGATGTCGCCTTGATGCAGAATATTCACCGTGTGCTCAGCGCCAGCCAAGGGAATGATCACGTGACACTGTACCTACCCAATGGGGTAGGGATGGTCGTCTTGCAATCACAACACACGGTTGAATTGTCCGATCAATTGGTCGCCGAATTACAGCAACTCCTCGGCCCAGAGCGGGTTCTCCCGGTATGACACGGGTACATTGCCCCATGCCCGTGGGTGCCCCGCCGTTAGGGAATTGCAAATTCACCGACAAACGTCTGCTGCGAGTGATGGCTGTACAACACCAATGTATGCGCACCCACCGGCAAACCGCTCAAGACCAATACACCGCTCACCCGTCCATCACCATCGGCGCGCACCGTTGTCACTGTGACCGGTGGCGCACCATTCGGTGGGTTATACCAAATCCCCACCGGCTCACCGGGGGCAAACCCTTCGGCGGCATAGGTTAACGTTTGTCCAGCTATCGTGATCTCAGGTGTGCGCCGGTAGGTCAACTCTGGGCCGAGACCGATCACGGTACGCGGTAGATTACTCCGTCCACGCCCAAACTCGGTCACCCCATCACGGTACCACAACTGAGCCTCACGGCCAATTGCCCGCCCAACCGGTGCCTCTGCGCGCACCTGGAATTCGGATCGTCATCGTTACCAGATCACGCTCAGCAGCTAACGGACCGGTGCGGATCGTGATCAAACCCGACATCACATCACTGACCCACACATCAGCCCGACTCGTCTGCACATCGAGCAAGGCCAAGGTGGTCTCATCAAAAGGTAATTCGATCGTCGCCGCCATCATCGGCCCGCGGCCATAATTTTCTAACACCAGATCGAGCGTCAACAACTCACCAGACCGCGCCACATCAACTATCCGTTGTGCCAACGTCACCCGTGCCGGGCGCACTGCGGTCGGCATTACGACATACTCCACATCGTCAATCAGCCAAGTATCGCGCAAACCACTGATTTCAATCGTTTTTATCGCGCGATTCGTCGGTGCAGTGAGATTTACCCGGTCGAGTCGACCGGTGAAGGTATTAGCACCGACACTGGCCGTAGCGATCACCGTACCGTCGGCAGCTAACGCCGTCACTGCGACGAGATCAGAAGTAGAGACTGCAACCCCAAACGAAACAACACCGGATGGTAAGATGATCCGTCCGCTACCGCTGCCACTCACCCGCGCAAAACCATTGCCGTTCAGCGTAAACGCGCACATTCCACCAAAATCAGGGCACGCACCGGGATACGGTGCATTGTAGCGTCCGCTGCGTACATCACCGAAGCGCCAGCCGTCACCAAACGCCAAACTCCCATACGTACTAATAGCGAGATTATCGGCAAAACCTTCAAAGTCGAGGATAAAAGTTGGTAAAGACTGTGCCGCCGCTATCGGTACCGAACATGATAACCAAACCATTAATAAGATGATAAGATAACGGTACATCATTTCTTCCCTCGCAGTGACGACAGTGATACTTATCATTATAGGTATACATTGGTGCAACCGAGATGGAAAATATGTTAAAAAAACCACTGCACTTGAACATCTTGTCAGGTAATAACGCAGTCCGTTTGCTTCACTGGTAATACACACAGCAGCGAAGGTCTTGAGTGCAACAACCTACCTTCAGATGATGAAACCTCTTTGCCAATCGCACGTATATGTATGTAACCATCATACCTCGCTCGAACTCGTGGTCTGGTGGGCTACTAACCCACATCTCTCATGCCGACTACACCTGTTGCAGGAGTTCTTATGCACTCGTATCATCGGTTCTGGCTCGTCTCCTTCATCGGTCTTCTGACGCTCGTGCTCGCTGCTTGTGGTGGCGGTAATGCTACACCAGAGCCTACCGCTGCTCCATCGCCTATCGCAGAACAACCCACCCGTACCCCTCGCCCAACCCTTGCTCCACGTCCAACGGCAACCCCGCTCCCCGAACCCACTGCAACCACTGTTTTGGATAGCCAAATATCCTTGGTCGATATTGGTCCACTCGAGACCTATCGCCACCCAAGTGGTGTCTTCCAAATCGATGTTCCCAACAACTGGACGCTGCAAGACAATAGCTCTGATACCGAATTACAGTTGGTCTGGGTTGACCCTACCGGTAACGGTGCAATCATCGTTGTTCTGGCCGAGAGCAGCCGAACACTCAGCGATACGGAATTAGCCGATCTCCTTACCAGCTATCTGAACGACCGCTTCGGAAGTCAACCCGATTTCAGTACTGAGGATCCCCAACCACAAAGGGACGGCAGCCAACTAATAGTCTGGTCGTATACCGCAACTGCTGACAATAACGTGCGTGCAACACTGCTTGGCAACAGTTTTGTCGAACAACGCGGCAACAAAATCTCGATCCTAACGACAATGATTCCCCAGGAGCAGTTTGAAGTACTGTCTACCTATACCGATCGGATTATCAACACCTATCGGATCAACGAAAGCGTCGCACTGAGCGGCGGAACGGCGCCTGGGAGCGGCAACACCACGAGTACTGGTAGTTTGGCGCCGGTTGAAATTGGTGAGTTGCGCACCTATACGCACCCATCAGGCGTCTTCCGCATCGATCGTCCAGTCAATTGGACTCTCACCGACAATAGCCGGCCCGGCGAGCTGATTCTGGTCTGGACCGATCCGACGAATAATGCCGCGATTGTCGTCGATGTACTCGAAGATAGCACAGTATACAGTGATGATCAGTTAATCGAGAAGCTCGTCGCCTTTCTCAAAAACTCGTTCGGCGACCAGCCCGACTTCTTCTACGATGACCCGCGCCCACAAAACGACGGCAGTATTCTGATCGTCTGGGGCTACACCTCAACCGCTTCCAACAATGTCCAAGCCTCAATGCTGGGGAATAGCTTCATCGAACAGCGTGGCGATAAGGTTTCAGTGTTAACCACCCTGGTGCCTGAAGAACAGTTCGATAAGCTCAAGAGCAAAACGGATGAGATTATCAACACCTATCGTCTTGACCCGAATGTACCGGTGCCGTAGGATTAGAATGTAGTCATCTACACTCTGTTATAGCCTGGTCAGGTGACAATGAAGGGGGACGGGTTTTTTACCCGCCCCCCGTTTTTTGATGGAGTCGTATGCGACAAGAAACAGTTGCCACTAGTTAACGAAGCAGAGACACGCTAGATCGTATTACCCAATGCCAAGAGGTGTAAGGATAGATTAACGCCTTTGATGCGTGATCGACTAGACCAGTCGATTGCTAAAGGATGATCTTTTAGGAACCAATAACTGATCGCATTCACCGGACAAACACCGGGCACATCAAGAATAGGGAGGAATCTTACCTTTTTCCACAATAGCTACTCCTCAAGCCAAACCACTTGATCTCGGTCACTTTAGTACAACAAAACAGATTGAAAGCACAGCAATATCAATAGGAAATAACGACACATAATAATTTCTACATAGTCACTGTTCGATTTTTGAATATCGAATTACATCTTTAGCCCTTTATCACCGAATTATAAATCTCCATAAGAGTGTTATAGTGTGCTAAAGCAGTATAGCGTCGCTCAACAACGCTCCGAGCGTAAAGACCCATTGCTAATGCCTGTTGGGGACGAGCGAGTAGCCACTCTAATTTTTGTCGCAGGTCCTGACTATCACCTGGCCGAAATAGCACTCCACTCTTGCCATCTTCCACTATGAATGGTAGGGAGCCTATATTTGAAGCCAAAACCGGAGTTCCAGATGCCATACTTTCTAGGGTAGCTATCGGGAAAGCCTCATACCATACCGAAGGAACGATCACTACCATAGCCTGGCGCAGTAGTTCCAACTTTTTTTCTCCAGTTACATACCCAAGGAAATCTGCTTGAACACCTTGTTTCTGAGCTTTCATTTGCAGAGTTGTTTTTTGAGGCCCATCACCGATAATCTTTAATCTTATCTTAGGTAAACCCGCGAGTGCATCTAACAAGACATCCACTCCTTTTTCTGGTGATAACCGTCCAAGATAAGCAACGTAAGGTTCACGGTACTCAAACGATCCCGGTACAGGGAGTGGATCAGATAAAAAGTTCCCCAGAACATTAATTTTATCTGCAGAGGTTAAACCACTTTCTATCAGTTTTTGACCGACGAATTGAGTTAGAACAATAAAACGATCAATCATTTTAAATGTCCCCCAACGCCGATGCAAATAAATGGTCAAGGCATACAACGCACTGAGCGTATAACTTCTACGGTAACATCGCCAGCGAACGGCATGGAGGGTATTGCCATCCTTACAGCGCTCACAAATCTGTCCGTGGGTATAGAAGAGAGCATTTGGACACAGAAATCGATAGTTATGGACGGTTTGTACAATCGGAATACCGGCTTTTCGTAATGCTCGGTACACAGAGGGTGAAATCAAGGGAAAGACATTGTGAACATGCGCTATATCAGGACGTTTGTCAAGGACGAAAGACTGCAGGTCGTGGTATGTTTGCCGATTATATATGGTATTTATCAGAAAAACAGATTTTCGGCGCAGATCGTAAGTGAAGATCTCAGAATTATCACGCTGCCATGTAAACACCTCATGACCATACTGTTGCAGTAGAGCCACTTCAGCACGGTATACAGCAGTTTCTCCACCTGGTTCTCGGTAATCGTTGTGAATAATCAGAATTCGCATGGCCTGGTCAAATCTATCATGAGCAATTTGTCTTGGAACAATTGCTATCTTTCACACAATCGGTTTGAAGTTCGGTAGTATGATAGCATACAAATAAACGCCTTACAAGGCAATCACCGAAATCCTGATTCAGACCTTGCTCTTCACGATATACAAAACAGTTCTGCATAACTGACGTCCAAGAAATCTTCCTCACTTAACCCTCACCCCCTACATAATCACATTCACGCAATCGAAAACTGATCTAACACCTTCAACCTGCCAACAGACCGTCTAAACTAATCGGAATATATCACACTTCAGCAACAGGGGCGGAGGGTTGCTCCGCCCCTGCACATTATTTACCCTTTCGCTGCTGTATAATGCTCGGCGACCTTCTTCCAGTTCACCACGTTCCACCAGGCATCGACGTAGGCGGCCCGCTTATACTGGTACTTCAGATAGTAGGCATGCTCCCAAACATCAATACCGAGAATAGCCGTCTTCCCCTCCATCAACGGGTTGTCTTGGTTGGGCGTACTCATAATGCTCAGGTTACCGTCTTTATCGGTGATCAGCCAAGCCCAGCCTGAACCAAACCGACCAAGCGCTGCTGCCTTGAACTTCTCTTTGAAGGCGTCGAAGCTGCCAAAGGTGGCATCGATTGCAGCCGCCAGATCACCTTCCGGCGCACCACCGGCATTCGGCGCCATAATCTCCCAGAAGAACGTATGGTTCCAGTGCCCACCGCCGTTGTTGCGCACCGCGGTTCGGATCGCCTCCGGAATCGCCTCAAGGTTGCTCAGAAGCTCTTCAATCGACTTGCTCTGTAGGTCGGGGTAATTGGCTAACGCATTGTTCAGGTTGGTTACGTAGGTCTGGTGATGGTTATCGTGATGGTAATGCATCGTCGCTTCGTCAATGTACGGCTCTAGTGCGTTGTAGTCGTAGGGAAGCGGTGGAACTTCAAACGCCATGAGAAACCTCCGTGGCACTTTCAAACAACGACGGCCACCCTTGGCCGTCTTAACTTAAGCACTTCTATTGTACCGCGAATTATGGATGTAATGCTACTGCGGAATACGATACCGACAACAATGCCCACCTTCAGCTATCGTCATATCACGCTCGATCGGTGTGGCAAGCAGGTCTTCGTAGAGGCGTAGTTCTTGATCACAAATCTGTGGGAAACGACGAGCAACACAATCAAAGGGGCAGTTGTACTGAGTCATCAAAAGATCACCGTTCTCAAGCTGCTCGCATTCGCACATATACCCCTGTTCGGCCAGCCGCTCGGCCAGTATGGCAACCTGCGTCGCCCGCACCTTACCGGCAAGTTGTGGGGCAAGAGTGGCGTGTAAGGCGTTTCGTCGTTGTTCCAGCACCTCTTGCACCGCAACCTCGCCGCCCATCGCGGCTACACTCTCGAACAGCTCACAGACTAAACGTTCGTAGTGTTTAGGAAAAAAATGTTCGGCGCGCTCGGTGAGCGCATAGAGATGCGCCGGACGGCCTACGTTTCGGCGCAGACCACAAATGTAGACGAGACCCTCACGCTCGAGTGCGGCAAGGTGTTGGCGGATCCCAACCGCACCGATGTCAAGTGCAGCGCTCAGTTCTACCGCACTCATCTGCCCATGCCGGCGCAGGAGCTGCAAGATGCTGCGCCGTGTCGCTCCCTGTTCTCTGCGCTCAACCTTGTGCATGGTCGATGTCACCACTTTACGAATATGATTCTATCGAATAATCTTATGGTGAGTATATCAATCGCGCTACACCCTGTCAAGCAAGATAATTGCTGTCTGTGACTTTAGTAACATCAACCTTTTGTAATTCTCTGGTATAATGCTCAGAGACGCGGAGTCAACCAAACGGAGCAGAGCAATGGGTCTCTTTTCAAGTAACCAACCGGTACAGGTGACCGAAGAGCAGATTTTGGCCGCATTGCGGCAGGTGCAAGAGCCGGAGTTGGGCGGTGATCTGGTCTCACGCCAGATGGTGAAGCATATCGCGATTTGCGACGGTATTGTGCGCTGTACTATCGAACTGACGACACCGGCTTGTCCGCTGAAAGATCAGATTCGCAACGATATTGTCACAGCGGTCAGTGCCGTTCCCGGCGTGAAAGAGGTGAATGTTGATTTCACCGCCAATGTCCGCCGTCCGGCCGGTATTCCTGAACAAGCAGCTATTCCCGGTGTTGCGAATGTGCTCGCAGTGGCCGCCGGCAAGGGTGGGGTCGGCAAGAGCACGGTGGCAGCTAACCTGGCCGTGGCACTCGCCCAGATGGGGGCACAGGTTGGGTTGCTCGACGCCGATGTCTTCGGGCCGAGCTTACCACTGATGTTGGGGATACACGGTCAACCGGCTGCCGTCAGTGATGCCAATGGCCAACCGATGATGCTTCCACTGACCAACCACGGCATTAAGGTGATGTCGGTCGGCTTTTTGATTGATGAGTCGCAACCGGTGATTTGGCGCGGGCCGATGGTTAGCCAGTTGCTCCGTCAATTCCTCTATCAGGTGGCGTGGGCGCCGCTCGATTATCTGATTATCGATATGCCACCCGGTACCGGTGATGTGGCCCTCACGCTCGCGCAGAGTTTGCCATTGACCGGCGCCCTGATCGTGACCACGCCGCAGCAAGTGGCGACCATCGATGTTGTGAAGGCGATGGAGATGTTCCGCAAGGTGAATGTACCATTGCTCGGTATCGTTGAAAATATGGCCTATTTTGTTGCCCCCGATACCGGCAAACGCTACGATATCTTCGGTAGTGGTGGCGCCGAACGGCTAGCCCGCCGGTTGGGAGTACCGTTACTTGGTCAGATACCGCTTGGGATGAGTGTGCGTGAGGGCGGTGATACCGGCCAACCGGCTGTGATTAGCGACGCTCCCGATGCTTACGCCAATATCTTTCGTGAACTGGCCCGTCAAGTCGCTGCCCGGATTTCGGTGTTGCAGTACACAACAGTGTAGTTGTCGTTTGTTCACAAAGGTGCATGGCAATACGGTTTGCCGCCTTTACGATTTTCACAATGAGGTGTATGCATGGCCGCCAACCCGCTCTCCGGTACGACCCCGATCATATTTTACGAGCCTGCCCGTCATCCACGTTATCCAACCGATACGCCGGCGCTTGATCAGTATGGCCGCCGGATTGATTACCTGCGCGTCTCGCTTACCGACCGCTGTAATATGCGCTGTGTCTACTGTATGCCGGCAGTTGGTGTGCAGTTCGCTCCCCGCTCAGAGTTGCTGACCAACGATGAGTTGTTGCTCGTGATCCGCGCTGCTGCCCGTGCCGGCTTCCGTAAGCTGCGCCTTACCGGTGGTGAACCGACCCTACGCCACGATCTGGTGAACCTGGTGCGCGAACTGAAGCGCATTCCCGGGATTGAGCATATCGCAATGACGACAAATGCGCTTCGTCTACGCAAACTGGCGCAACCACTCCGCGCGGCCGGTCTCGACCGAGTGAATATCAGTATTGATACGCTCGACCCGGTGAAGTTTCGCATAATGACCCGCGGCGGTAATCTTGATGAGGTTTGGGCCGGGATCGAGGCGGCCGATGCTGCCGGTCTCCACCCAATCAAGCTGAACGCCGTGGTGGTGCGCGGGATGAATGATGAAGAGGTGGTACGGCTCGCCGGCCTGACCCTCGACCGACCATGGGAGTTTCGCTTTATCGAGGTGATGCCCCTTACCGGTGTGGCGGGTTTAGCTGAAGAGGGGATTGTGACTAGCGCTGAGCTGCTTGCTCGCCTCGAACAGTGTTACGGTCCACTTGAGGAGATAGGCCATGCACCAAGTGATCCGGCCCGCACGTACCGTTTGCCCGGCGCTAAGGGAGTGATCGGCTTTATTTCCAGTGTGAGCGATCCCTTCTGCGCAACCTGTAACCGCATGCGCCTAACTGCCGATGGTCGGTTGCACCTGTGCCTCCTCCGCGACGATGAGGTCGATCTGCGCGCGGCAGTCCGTAGCGGGGCCACTGTTGACGAGATTGAGCAAATTATTCGCCACGCCGTTTATATCAAGCCATGGGGCCACGGCCTCCCCGAAGGGATAAAACCAACCTTGCGTGGTATGTCTGAATTGGGTGGCTAATTTTCCAACATCTCTCTAATGATCAAATACCGTCCGAATGATTACCATGCATGGTAGCGGAGTGTCTGCCATACCCGTAGCTACACACCGCGTTGTGCAGTGTTGTCTGCGTCGTCGTGTGGTAGACTGACGATTTGCTTTACGGCCACTCGAATGGCCGTTCGGCAGAGCAATCACGTGAACGAGGGAGGCATATGACAACCGAACCGTTGACCGAAACCGGCCGACAGTCGCACACCTTTAAAGCAGAAGTACAACAAGTTCTGTATATTTTGGCCCATTCACTCTATACCGACCGTGAAATCTTTCTGCGCGAATTGATCTCGAACGCCTCCGATGCAATCAATCGGGTGCAGTTCGAGATGCTGACCAATCGCGATGTCCGTGACCCCGATCTCGAACCGCAGATTACGATTGAAGTGAATAAAGAGGCTCGTACCCTCACGATCAGTGATACCGGTATCGGAATGACCGCCGACGAGATGGTTGAACATCTCGGTACGATTGCACAGTCGGCAGCTCGTGCATTTGTCAAGCAGGCGGGTGAAAATGCCAAGCAAACTGCTAGCGAGATCATTGGTCAATTCGGTGTTGGTTTTTATTCCGTGTTCATGGTCGCAGATAAGGTAACGGTCGTCTCGCAGTCGTATCGGCCTGACGCACCAGCCGCTATGTGGGAATCGAGCGGTGGCGATAGCTTTGTCGTTGGCCCTGCCGAGCGTGAACGACGCGGGACCACAATTACCCTCCATTTGAAAGAAGATGCGACCGAGTTCGCCGATCCTTGGCGGATCGAGCAGATTGTGCGGCGCCACTCCAACTACGTGGCTTTCCCGATTATGCTCGATGGCCGTCAGATCAATGCGCGCACTGCGATTTGGCGCAAAGTACCACGTGACGTTACCGCCGACGAGTATAACGACTACTATCGTCAACTGACCCTCGATAGCCAGCCTCCGCTCAGCTATATCCATATCTCAACCGACGCGCCGGTTGATCTGCATGCGATTCTCTACATCCCATCCCGCCGCGAGCGTGGCATTCTCGAACGCCGGATCGAAGGCCAGATCAAGCTCTATTCGCGTAAGGTACTGATCCTCGAAGAGGCCAAAGACCTATTGCCGGCCCACTTCCGCTTTATCGAGGGCGTGGTCGATAGCGAAGACCTACCACTCAACGTATCGCGCGAAAGCGTGCAGAGCGGTACCGCCGGCGGTTCACCGGTGATGCAGCGTCTGCGCAAGACGCTTACCGGTCGTCTGCATAAAGAGTTGAACGACCTGGCCGAACGCGATCCGGAGAAATATCGCACGTTCTGGAAGGAGTTTGGCCCCTTTATCAAAGAGGGTATTGCTACCGATTACGAGCATCGCAATGAATTGCTGAAGCTGCTCCGCGTGCAGACGACTAAGAGTGGCGAAGAGTGGATTACGCTCGCAACCTATAAAGAGCGCATGGTTCCCGGTCAGAAGGAGATTTATTACCTGATGGCGGCCAGCCGCGAGGCGGCACTCAATAGCCCACATCTCGATCCGTTACGTGCGCGCGATATTGAGGTCATCCTCTTCACCGACTTGATGGACGGCTTCATGCTGTCGGGTTTGCGAGAGTACGAAGGGTTGCGCCTACGCAATATCGATGAGGGCAATCTGGAATTGCCCGGTGAGGTCACCCAACCGACACCGGTCATTGATGACGCGCAATTTACCGCGCTGGCCGAGCGAATCGCAGCCACATTGGGCGAACGGCTGAAGGAGGTACGCGCCTCGAAGGTGCTGCGCGATAGCCCGGCACGTTTGGTCGCTGATGAAGCAGCTTTTGGTCGTGAAATGCAGCGGATCCAGCAGATTCTTGGTCAAGAAGTCCAGAGTGGTCCGCGAATTATGGAACTGAACCCGGCGCACCCATTGATCGCCGCGCTGGCCCGTCGTGCCGCCGCCGATCCCAACGATCCGCTGATCCCGCTAGCCGCCGAGCAGCTCTACGACAACGCGCTGCTGATCGAGGGCTTGCACCGCGATCCAGCGGTAATGGTGCCGCGCATCTTGCGGCTGCTTGAACTCGCTGCCAACGCCGAGCGGTAGCCGCGAAAACGCAAAGGCGCTGAGAACGCAAAGGTCGCCAAGGTAGGTGAACGTTACGGCAGTGCAGGATGCATCTTCGTGGCGTGAAGGCCGGCGCTGAGAACGCAAAGGTCGCCAAGGTAGGTGAAAGGGGGGGGCTTTAGTACAGCTATACGCTAACCCCTACAACAAAAACCTTGGCAATCTTTGCGCCCTTTGCGTCTTTGCGTCTTTGCGTCTTTGCGTTGAGAGTCTCTGTGCCTTTGCCCCCTCTGCGCCTTTACCTTCTGCGCCAGGCAACAACCAAGCCCACGCCGCCCAACACAACCACTGCGAACCCAATCCACACCCACCACGGTACACCACCGTTCCCGGCAGTCGGCGCCGGTTCGGGGGTAGCAGTAGGTATTGCCGTCGTCGGTATCGGTGCAGTGGTGGCCGTTGGCGTGGGTGCCGGCGCTGCCACCAGGGGGCGTGGGCCGACGAAGACCGCTGTCGTGCGGGCCGGTACGCTAAACGTACCATCAACCTGGTAGCGCGATTGCGTCACTCGCTCGTCACTCGATGCGACCTGCACATCGTGCAAGCGCAGATCACCGTTCGCCAATTCGGGGATAGTGATGGTAACCGTATCGGGTCGGGCATTAAACAGCACCACAACCTGCCCGATATTCGGATCAACCCGCGTCACGCCGTTATCGCTAATGCTCATGACGATCAGTCCGGGAATCTGATCAGGACCGTTATTGAAGAACGACACCATCCGCTCGACCTCTTCGCCAGTGCGCAACCGAAAGAGCGGTGTACTGCGGCGAATACGCAACATCTCGCGGAAGTGGTCGTAAGTGGCGCGCATCAACGCCTCATCCGGCTTGAGATCAGGGTTTGCCAGCAGCGGAGCCATGATCGGCTAGTTACTCTGGTTATCCCATGCCGGCGGCAAGCCCGATCCGAACGTATTCTCTTGACCACGCCAATCGATCCGGTTGAACCAATCCGACGAATTGTAGCTGTTGCGGTCGAGCGACTTCGAGCGCAACAGTTCATCGCCGGCATGGAAGAAGGGAATACCTTGCGCCAACGCGGTCAACGATAGGCCGAGCTGAGCCATACGTGCGCGCTCGACTATGGGCGTATTGGCCGCTGCTTTCAGTTGGATGGCATCAAACAGGGTCTCGTTATCGTGCGCCGATACATACACGATCTGCTCTTGCGGGTCAAGCGTATAGCCGCCGGCGGCGCCGCGGTACTTGATCTGTTCGCCGGGCACGGTGCGGCCTTCGTAGTTAACCATGCGGTACGTCTTGAGATTACCGGCCAACCCCAGCTTGATCAGATCAGTCTCGGCCAGCAATTTGACCCGCTGCGCATCGGGGGTACCCTGCGGGAAGTCGCTCGGATCAGTGGCGAGGCCGGAAATGAAGCCTTGCAAGCGCGGATCGTCGAAGGGGCCGCCACCACGCGCTGCATCGCGCAGCCGATCAGAGAAGGTGCCGATACCGGTGCCGGCCATATTGAATTGAGTGGCATTGATACCGCGCGCGTTATTGGCTACCTCACCAAAATTCCATCCTTCACCATAGATGATAATCGATTTGCCATCCACACCGTCGTGTTCGAGGGTCAGTGCATCGAGGGCTGCCCGTACCGCCAGCATATTGTCTTTCATATGATGGCCCATCAGATCGAACCGAAAGCCATCGACCTTGTAGTACTTCGCCCACAACACCACCGAATCGATCATCAACTTCTCCATCATACGATGCTCGGTCGCAGTATTGGCGCAGCAAGTCGACGTCGTCACATTCCCATCGCCATCAAGGCGGTGATAATAACCGGGCACAATCCGGTCGAGCACCGAACGCGGGTTTTGACCGCTCGCGTTGGTATGGTTGTACACGACATCCATCACCACCCGTAAACCGATTTGGTTGAGCGACTGCACCATCTCGCGGAACTCAAGTATGCGCTGTGGGCCATCAGGATTGGTGCTATAACTCCCTTCTGGTACCGAGTAATGGTACGGATCGTACCCCCAATTGAAGCCATCGAGGTCGCGGATCGGTTCGATCAAGGCTTGCTGTTCCGGTGAATCGGGTGGCAGCGCACGCAATTGCTCGTAGGGTAACGGCACTTGTCGCTCACGAATCTCCTCAATGGTCGCAATGTCGAACACCGGCAAGAGATGGACGTGCGTCACGCCGGCTTTGGCCAGCTCGGCCAGATGACGCATACCCACACTCTCACGCACAGTGAAGGCACGAAACGTCCCCCGCAGATCGGCAGGCACCGTCTCATCGAGAATGCTAAAGTCGCGCACGTGCAGCTCGTAGAGCACCACGTCTTCGGGCGCCGCTAGTGGTGGCTTTTGCAGCATCGCCCAACCGGGCGGTTGTAACGCTGGATCGTTCAGATCGATGATCTGACTACGGGTACTATTGGCGCTCAACGCAACTGAGTAGGGATCGGTCACGAGGTTTGTCACCACCCGACCCTCACTCGGCACATAGACATCAACCTCGAACAGATAGTACTGACCGATCCAGCTCGCCTCGCCGCGAATACTCCAGACGCCGGTTGCAGCATCGAGCGTCATCGGCAAGACCACCGCGCGCGTATCGGGGTTAGCATCGGCAAAACGGTGCAACCGCACTTGGCGCGCCGTCGGCGCCCAGACCCGGATCATCGGCACCCCATTCTCGATTGCCACACCGAGCGGGCCATCGTAGGGAAAGAGCGCATCGAGGGCGCCGGGAATCTGGACTCGCGTCGCATCGAGCGGCTGACCATTCTCATCATACATTGCCACCACCAACTGACCACGGGTCAGACCGATCAGACGCGCTCGGTCGAGCGGTGGTAATTTAAAGGCACTAAACCCGGCCAGATGAGGAAACTTAGCCAACGCCGCACCGGGACCGGCAGGCGTAAAGGTCAGATCAATCCGCTGCCCACCACTCACCCCTTGAGGAGTAAGTTTGATCGTACCGTTCGGATCACTAAAGAGTGCATATCGATACCGTGGCGTCCCAATGACATTCCAAACAATCGTCTCGGCATCAACCCAGTAAGCACGCGCCCGCGAAATATCGCCTTTCGGCGCACCAGCAGTCGAGATGGTCACTTCACCACTCCCCGCGTTATAGCCGATATATACCTCACCACCTTCATCAACCTTTATCACAAACGGCGGACCATTCGGGCCGCCCTCGCCAATCGCACCCTCCAGCGTCTCGCCAATCGCCAACCGCAAGCGGTACTCGCCGGCGGGGATGCGATTGGTGGTGAAGGTATACAACCCGTCACCATCAGGATCTTGCAGCCACGAACCGAGACAAGTAGGATCATCGGCGGCGGCGCAGCCAAGGGCGGGTTGGAAATCGCCCACCGCAACGATCAACGGCGTATTGATGCTATCCGTCACCCAGTGGGTCTTGTGGTCGTAGACAAACCGAACCGACGTTGACGCCGGCACCTGCAATGGAATGTTTGGCCCATCACGGCGGGCATTGAGACCATAATTCTCGGCCCAGCTATCATTCAGCGCAACCTTGTACTCGTAATAGCCCGCCGGCAAGTCAAATCGCGCGCTCCACACATCCACCGCCGGGTCATACGTGAGATAGGTAATGCTGCACGACGGCTGCCAATCACCGGGGCAGCCGAGCACACTTTGGATGGTACCGGGAATCGTAACCGTCTTTGGATTGGGGGGCGTTTGGGCCGCAACCGGCAGCACGATCACCAACCACACCAACACCAACCAGAACGAAAGCGCTGTCAGCGCCCGCTGTTGCCAAGCCAGCCGCATAGCCTTCACCTTCGATAGTTAGCAACGAAACTATTTGCGCGTAGTATAGCAGGAAATGCCGAAATCACGCAACCGACATCGTCACGATACGCGCTGCACGGTCTGCGACCCGGCAATTGGTTGATCCATCCAGATAAAAAAAGCCCCTTTGGGGCAATAACACCAAACTGACTCAGCAAGCACTCGCTCGGAGCGAGGCGGGCTATTCACGCACTGTACTGAGCCAAGCGTGAAAATCGGTATCAATGGCCCGTGAGAACCCGCCGATCATATGGTTCATCTTATGTTCCATTGCCCGTTCACCGATTGCTTGCAACACATGCCCAGGCATAAACCACAAGACCTTCGGTACCGGAATAGTCATCGCCAGCTCAACATTGTACTCAACATCGGTACCGTGGGCGTGAGGGTAAAAGATCGCTTCGGCGAAGAGTTGACCGGGGAAGACAAAGCCGGTCAAATCAATCAGTGGGCCATCATCGACAGGAGTAATCCGAATCGCGCGGAATGGTTCAAATACAGCGGCAATATCGAAATACCCGGCCATAGCGTGGCCGTGGCCGTCGGTGGCTCCAACGATCAAGCGATAGCGGTTAGGGCCGTAAGCAAGAATCTCGATCACATCGGGCAGGAGGCTAAATACTGCCGGAATATCACAGAAATACTCGTAGGCCAGCTCCAGTGGACCGTTAAAGCGGAAGAGGTGAACTGCCGCACCACTGAGATCGACGGCTCGACGATGATCGTCACTGGCGACAGAGGATGTGTAGGGCGCCGGCATAGACGCTCCTCGGCGCAACCCGCGAAAGCGTGCGCATATTTCATATATGACATCAATCACGGCTAGTATAGCATCTCTATCCGCATTGTGCAAGTAGCAGGCCGATTGACGTTTTGCTTTTTGCGTAATAGAATGTTCTCCAGGAGCATGAGAATAGCGCCGCAGCCAAGCTAGCGGCGGGAAGGAGCGATCAATGGCTGTCAAAGAGAGCGACGGCATTTTCAGCATGATGTTCCGCGAGATCGGCTTCTTCTGGGAACAAGCGTGGAAATGGGCGGAAGAGCAAACCAAAGCCGATCGCGAACAAGAGAAGGTTGATCAGCAACGCCGGCTCGCTGAGGCACAAGCTCGCCTACTCGAACAGATCCGCCTCGCCAAAGAGGCCGGTCTGGATGTTGATCGGATAATGGCCACGATCCAACAAGAGCTGAAAAAGTAGGATGTAGTCAGTCGGTTTGCGATTTCCACCGCACCAACGCAGGTTGCAAGCGGGGTCAGTATTCACCCCGCTTTTTCTGTGTTGTAGGCGCACAACCAAACGTTCATGTGGGATATAATAGGCGAAGCGTTAATACATATGTAAGGATTGATCATCAACCTGAGGAAGCGGCATGCCAAAAGAGGTTATTACCCAACGCAGCGTTGATTACAACCAGTGGTATCTCGATATTGTGCGCGAAGCCGATCTGGCCGAAGTCGCCGAAGTCGTGCGTGGGTGTATTGTGGTCAAGGCCCATGGTTGGGCCATCTGGGAATTGATGCAGCGCGCCCTCGATGACCGAATCAAAGCCACCGGCCACTCTAACGTCCAGTTCCCGCTGCTTATTCCCAAGAGCTTCATTATGAAAGAGGCCGAGCACGTTGAGGGCTTCGCTCCCGAAGTGGCCGAAGTCACCCGCGCTGGCGGCGAAGAATTGGCCGAACCGTATGTGATTCGCCCGACCAGCGAAACGATCATTGGTTATTTCTATAGCAAGTGGATCCGCTCGTACCGCGATCTACCCCTCCTCTACAATCAGTGGGCCAATGTCATGCGCTGGGAAATGCGTACCCGCCCATTCCTCCGTACCGCCGAGTTCTGGTGGCAAGAGGGCCATACCGCTCACGCTACCGAGGCCGAGGCCGAAGAAGAGACGCTGCGGATTCTCCACGAGGTCTATGCCGATTTCGTAGAAAAAGAGATGGCGGTACCGGTCATCCGCGGTCTCAAGACTGAGAAAGAGAAGTTTCCCGGTGCACTCCGTTCCTATTGCATCGAAGCAATGATGCAAGATGGTCGCGCCCTCCAAGCCGGTACCTCGCATAACCTCGGTCAGAATTTCGCCCGCGCATTTGACATCACCTTTACCGATCAAAATAACACCATCCAGTATGCGTGGACAACGAGCTGGGGCGTAAGCACGCGCCTGATCGGTGCGCTAATCATGACTCACTCGGATGATGAAGGCTTGGTGCTACCACCGCGTCTTGCACCTATTCAGGTGGTCGTGGTGCCGATTTACAAGAATGATGAAGAGCGCAGCGCAGTGATGGAAGCCGTCAACCGTATGACCGCCGCGTGGAAGGGCCGGCTGCGGTTTAAGGTTGATGACCGCGACAACTATAGCCCCGGCTACAAGTTTAACGAGTGGGAACTGAAGGGGGTGCCGGTGCGGATCGAGATCGGGCCGAAAGATGTCGCCAAAGAGACGGTCGCCCTCGCTCGCCGCGATATGCCAGGCAAAGTCGGCAAGAGTTTTGTGCCTCAAGCCGGACTAACCGAACGGATCGAGGCCCTGCTGAGCGAAATGCAGACCGGTCTCTTCCAGCGCGCCCTTGCCTTCCGCGAGGCCCGTACCGCCGATGTCGCAACCTACGACGAGCTTAAAGAACAGATCGAACGTGGCTTCGCCCGTGCCTATTGGGCCGGCAGTACCGCCGACGAAAAGCGCATTCAAGAGGAGACGCGAGCGACCATCCGCTGTATTCCGCTCGAACAACCGGGGACGGTGGGCCGCTGTGTCTATACCGGTCGTGAAACCGACCGCCAAGTGATCTTCGCCCGCGCGTATTAGCCGATCAAACAGAATGCTATGAGCACCACTCTAACCGACCTCGCTACGTTCATTCGCGAGCGCTTACCGCAAACACGAGAGCGCTTGCGCCAAGCTGTCCAAGCCGATAGCAGCGGCTATGCTGCTATTCCTGCTCACGAATTAAGCCCGGCCCTGCAACGCTCGGTTGAGACGATCTGCGCGCTTTTCGGTGAGAATGATAGTGTGCCGGTCAACGAATGGGCACCGCAGATTGGCGAACGTCGTGCCCGGATGGGACTCTCACTCGACGACATGATGATCGTTGTGAACCGCATCCGTGAGTTTTGCTGGCAGGAACTTGAAGCTTTCGGCAGCGATCAATTGGCGATTGGTGAGGTGCGCCGGTTCGAGGATGCTATTCACGAGTTCAATCGCCTTTTACTGCTCGGTTATAGTCAGGCGATGTTGTCGCTTCAGCAGGAGTTGCGCGATCAGGCAGAGCAGATTGAAGCCCAACAACAGACGATCCGCGAGCTGAGTACGCCTATCTTGCCGCTGTACGAAGGTATTCTGGTCTTACCGCTGGTCGGCGCTATCGATAGCTTTCGCGCTGGCCAGATCATGGAACGCTTACTAACCGCCATCGCCGAACGCCAATCGGATATCGTTATCATCGATATTACCGGCGTACCCGTGATCGATACCGCCGTCGCCAATTATCTCTTGCAAACCGCACGCGCCGCCCAATTGATCGGCGTACAGGTCATTTTGGTCGGGATCGGCCCGGAAATTGCCCAAACGATTGTCCAGCTCGGCGTCGACCTGCGTGGGATTCGGATTGGTGCTAACTTGCAAGCCGGGATCGAGTTGGCGTTACAGCAATTAGGATATGCGATTCGCTGACTCGACACGCCGACAACACTACCATGCCAACCGTTCTTGCCGACATTGCTGACTTCTGTGAAGCACAGCTCACTACTACCGCCGAAGTGTTCACCGACTATCTGCGCGCTCAACAGGCAAACTATGCTGCTATGGATCGGGTGACCCTGTTGCAGGCGGTGACAACATCATTGCAGACCCTATGGTATGCCATCGCCACCGGCGATATACAGCCCTTGCTTTCCCACGCTCGTGCAGTAGGAGAAGCGCGAGCAGCCAGTGGTTTTATTGCCGGTGATTTGTTTACCGCCCTGAATGAACTGCGGCATGTTGCTTGGGATATGGTAGAAGCGTATGACCGCGATCACAAGGTTGTTACCGTCTCGCACATTCGGCAGATAGAAGATGTATTGCAAGCCTTTGGTCAGACCTTGCTCACCAGTTTTAGCCGGGTCTACCGTGAAATGCAAGCACAAATCTACGATCAAGCCACACAGATTGCAGTGCAACAACAGACCATCCGCGAGCTGAGTACGCCTATTTTACCGCTGTACGAAGGCATTTTGGTCGTACCGCTGGTCGGCGTTATCGATAGCTTCCGCGCCGGCCAGATCATGGAACGCTTACTAACCGCCATCGCCGAACGCCAATCGGATATCGTTATCATCGATATTACCGGCGT
>NZ_JBWGQH010000009.1:0-9242 GCF_056331925.1 Chloroflexus sp. | reverse complement strand
ACCGCCGTCGCCAATTATCTCTTGCAAACCGCACGCGCTGCCCAATTGATCGGCGCCCAGGTCATTTTGGTCGGGATTGGCCCGGAAATTGCCCAAACGATTGTCCAGCTCGGTGTCGATTTACACGGTATTCTTATCGGTGCTCATCTGCAAAACGGCATCGAACTGGCGTTCAAGCAACTAGGACGGGTGATTAAGCCGGTGATGACAACCAAACCAAGCGTTCGATGAGCAAGCTACACGAGCCGATGCGATCCGCCGATCACCTCACATCTGGCTCACCCGATGTTACGGCATCTCTCCCAATCACCTGACAACGCACTTATCAGCAGTATGATAACCATTACCGACAACGCAGAGCACTTCGCGTAATTGCACTACTTTCGCACCATTTATGCCCAACATCGCATTTGTGCCGAACGTTGCAATCGTAACTCGGCTATGCTAGAATAATCCACGTCTACGGTAGGAGATTTTCCCAAACACCAGCGCCCCGCGCAAGCCCCGTGCCCTGCGCGCCGCGCCGGCAGTTTCATCGGGTCGTGCATTCGTGCAACGAAGGAGTTGGGGTCATGCAGGATCTGAACGCCGTCCAAAGTCTTGCAGTCTGGGCCGTCCTCATCGTCTCGCTGCTCGGTATCGGGTACGCCTTCTTCATTCGCAGCCAAATCCTTGCGCAGGACACCGGTACGCCGAAAATGCGCGAAGTCTGGGGATTTATCAAGACCGGCGCGAACGCTTATCTGAGCCAGCAATTCCGTACCATCTCCATCCTCATCGTCATTCTCACCTTTGTCCTGGCAGCGAGTGTGTTCATCATCCCCCCCACAACCGAAGCGGTTGAGCGGTTCGGCAGTGAAGAGGCAGCTACCCTTTGGGTAGCGATCGGACGAGCAGTGGCCTTTCTCATGGGGTCGCTGTTCAGCTATGCCGTCGGCTACGTCGGGATGAATGTGGCCGTTGAAGGGAATGTGCGCGTTGCCGCGGCCTCGCGAAAAGGGTATAATCCGGCCCTTCAGGTCGCGTACAAATCCGGCTCGGTGACCGGGATGCTTACCGTGGGCCTCGGCCTACTCGGTGGTACCCTAATCTTTATGGTCTTCGGGATTGCTGCACCCGACGCCCTGCTCGGCTTTGGCTTCGGTGGTTCGCTCATCGCACTCTTCATGCGCGTCGGTGGCGGTATCTACACCAAAGCGGCTGACGTCGGCGCCGACCTTGTCGGCAAAGTTGAGGCTGGCATCCCCGAAGACGACCCGCGCAATGCAGCCGTAATCGCCGATCTGGTCGGTGATAACGTCGGTGACTGCGCCGGTATGGCGGCTGACGTTTTTGAGAGCTTTGAAGTGACGCTGGTATCGGCATTGATCCTCGGCTTGGTGCTGGGTGATGCGGTTGTGGGCACTATCGGTGACGGAGCGTATGATCTGCGCTTCATCATCTTCCCGCTGGTGCTCCGCGCGATTGGTGTAGTTGCCTCGGTCATCGGCAATCTGTTCGTCACCACCGATGAACGTAAGCGCAATGCAATGGCAGCGATGAACCGTGGCTTCTACATTGCTGCCGGTTTGGCTATTGCGGCCAGCGCTGCGGCAACTCCCATCTTTATGGTTGACGAAGCAACCGGTGTCGTCGACTGGCGACCGTTCTTTGCCACCCTCTCCGGTGTGGTCTTGGCAGTCGTTCTCGATAAGCTGACCGAATACTTTACCAGCACCCACTTCAGCCCGGTGAAAGAAACCTCAAAGGCTTCCCAAACTGGATCGGCGACGAATATTTTGTCGGGCTTAGCGCTCGGTATGGAGAGCAGCGTCTGGGCAATTCTGGTCATCTCGGCCTCGATCTTTACGTCGGTGTTGATCTACTCCGGTGAACCGGCGGCTACTCAGTTTACTGCGATTCTCTACGGGGTTTCGTTGACCGGTATCGGTATGTTGCTGTTAACCGGTAATACGATTTCGATGGACAGCTTCGGCCCCATCTCCGACAACGCTAACGGGATCGGCGAAATGGCCGGACTTGATAAGAATGCGCGCAACGTGATGGATGACCTCGACGCGGTTGGCAATACAACAAAGGCGGTCACGAAGGGGATTGCAATTGGCTCGGCTGTTATCGCGGCAGTGGCGCTCTATGGCTCCTATTTCACCGATGTCAATAAGGTGTTACAACAGATGATCGCCAAGGGCGAGCAGAGTATCGAGCTGCTCTCGTCGATTAACGTCGCTGCACCTACCGTGTTCATCGGTCTCCTCATTGGTGGTGCGGTACCTTTCCTCTTCTCCTCGCTGACCATCCGCGCCGTATCGCGGGCCGCAGCGCAGATCGTCAACGAAGTGCGACGGCAGTTCCGTATCCCCGGTTTGATGGAGGGCAAGGTACAGCCCGATTACGCGCGTGCTGTTCAGATTTCTACGACGGCAGCCCAGAAAGAGCTGATCAGCCTTGGCCTGATTGCCGTGTTGGTGCCGATTATTGTCGGCTTTACGCTCGGTGTCGAGGCGTTGGGTGGTTTTCTCGCTGGGATTATCCTCACCGGCCAATTGATGGCAGTGTTCCAAGCAAATGCCGGTGGCGCCTGGGATAACGCCAAGAAGTACATCGAGGAAGGTAATTTCGGCGGCAAACACAGCGAACCACATAAGGCGGCCGTGGTTGGCGATACCGTTGGTGATCCGCTTAAGGATACTGCCGGCCCTGCCTTGAACCCGATGATCAAGGTGATCAATCTGGTGGCGCTGATTATTGCACCGATTGTGGTGACGATCAAACCCGGCAATCCAGGTGTGATTGTCGCGATGATTCTCTGTGTCGCTGCGCTGATCTGGGCAATCTGGCAGAGCAAGCGTGAAAGCGAGACGCTTAAAGAGATCGCTCAAGCACCGGCATCAGCCGATTAGTTAGTAAGTTTTAACTAATCTTGTAACCGGAGCATCGAGTTGTAAGTGGGTAGGGATACAGCGACACTGTATCCCTACCTTTACACTTTGCCATCTTCCCCTACGGCTGTTACCCTCGGTTATAGTGTCCTAACGACGCCAATCGTATTCCTTGGTTCCCCAATCAGCTCTGTACGAAGTAGCTACATCTCCCCTCCGACGTTAACGCCGGGTAATCAACTCTTCTCGCCGAAACAGTTGCCAACCAATTAGTATCAATATAGTATCCGCTCATCAGTAAGGGAGAGGTTCAATGACGACACCTGCGCCGAAGGCCGATGTTGACCGTGAAATGCGCCCTGCCGGCGATAGCCGCCGCAAGATCCTTGAGGCGACGATGAAGCGTTTCCAGTATCAGGGAAACGCATTGATCGAAGTTCTGCACAAAGCCCAGGAACTCTACGGTTTTCTGTCACCAGAATTACTCAGCGAGGTAGCCCAACGCCTCCATTTGCCGCCAAGTCGAGTATACGGCGTCGCAACCTTCTATCATTTCTTTTCATTGGCCCCTCAAGGTCGACATAGCTGCACCGTCTGTCTTGGCACTGCCTGCTACGTGCGCGGCGCTGCCATCTTGCTGCGCGAACTCGAAACATTAAGCGGGATCAAGGCCGGTCACACCAGTCCTGATGGGCAGTTATCCTTACTCACTGCACGCTGTCTCGGCGCATGTGGCATTGCACCGGCCGTTGTCCTCGATGGTGAAGTTATCGGACACGCCGACCGCTCAGATCTAACAGCGCGGATTCGGTCGTTGCTTGGCCGTGAGGAGTAGGGTATGGATCTCCACGAACTGGAAACCATCGCCGAACGAGAGCAAAGCCATCACACCCGACAGCGTATTCTTTGTTGTGCTGCTGCCGGCTGTCAGGCCTCAGGATCACTCGAAATCAAACGCCGTCTTGAAACCGTATTGACCGCAGCCGGCAAGCTGGCCGAAGTTGATGTCATCCCGGTTGGCTGCATGGGGTTGTGTGGTCACGGTCCGTTACTACGTATCGAACCTACCGGCGAAACCTTCGAACACGTCACCCCAGCCGATGCTGAAGATTTGGTTGCGGCCCTTGATGGTGGTCCTTGCGCAGTACCACGCTGTGATCGAAACATCCCCTTTTTTACCCGCCAACTACCGATCGTACTCCGTCACTGCGGCCAGATCAATCCCGAACGGATCGAAGACTACATCGCCGTGGGAGGTTATCGCACGCTCTACCACGTAATCCACGAAATGACACCGGCTGAGGTAATCAACGTTATCACCCGTAGCGGCCTCCGTGGACGTGGTGGCGCCGGTTATCCGACCGGTCTCAAGTGGGCGACCGTGGCGAAAAGCCCCGGCGAACGCAAATTTGTGATCTGCAATGCCGACGAGGGCGACCCAGGTGCGTTTATGGATCGCAGCGTTCTTGAGAGCGATCCACACTTGGTGTTAGAAGGAATGGCGATTGCAGCCTATGCGGTTGGCGCCGAACAAGGTTTTATCTACGTGCGCGGTGAGTACCCATTGGCAATCGACCGCTTGCAAAAGGCGATTGTGCAAGCACGCCGGCTCGGTCTGCTCGGCACTCAGATTTTTGAGAGCGGTTTTAATTTTCGCATTGACATTCGCGTTGGAGCCGGTGCGTTTGTCTGTGGCGAAGAAACGGCGTTGATTGCATCGATTGAAGGTCGCCGTGGTCAACCACGACCGCGTCCACCCTACCCCGCTGAAAGTGGCCTATGGGGCATGCCAACTCTTATTAACAACGTCGAGACGTTTGCTAACATCACCGCTATCATCGAGAACGGACCTGAATGGTTTGCCAACATTGGTACTGAGAAGAGCAAAGGGACGAAGATTTTTGCCCTCACCGGCAAGATCCGCAACACTGGCCTTATTGAAGTACCGATGGGCATCACGCTGCGTGAAATCGTGGAAGAGATAGGCGGCGGCACACCAGATGGCTCCCCGGTAAAGGCGGTACAGACCGGTGGGCCGTCTGGTGGGTGTATCCCGGCCAGTCTGTTCGATACGCCGGTTGATTACGAATCACTCGCCGCCATTGGCTCCATCATGGGATCGGGCGGTATGGTGGTTATGGACGAACACACCAATATGGTCGATGTTGCCCGCTTCTACATGGAGTTTTGTAAAGAGGAATCGTGCGGTAAATGTATTCCCTGCCGCGTAGGGACGGTTCAACTCTTCAATATGTTGACTAAGGTCCGTAACGGTCAGGCAAAAGGGAGTGATCTGGTCAAGATCGAAGAGTTATGTGAACTAATGCGCGAAACCAGCCTCTGTGGCCTGGGGCAATCGGCACCCAACCCGGTGCTCAGTACCTTACACTACTTCCGACACGAATACGAACAGTTGATCGGTGCGGAGGGCGATTATGGCAGCTAAGACGCTCACGATTGATGGCCATCTAGTATCGGCGCGCCCTGGTGAAACCCTGCTTGCAGCTATCCGTGAGGCAGGGATCACCATCCCGACCCTCTGCCACCTCGATGGATTGTCAGACGTCGGCGCCTGCCGACTCTGCCTAGTTGAGATCGAAGGTCAGCGTCGGTTGCAACCGGCCTGCATGACGATGGTCAGCGAAGGGATGGTCGTCCATACCAACACTCCCCGCCTGCAAATGTATCGACGCCAGATCATCGAACTCCTCTTTGCCGAACGCAATCACGTCTGTGCAGTGTGTGTTGCCAGCGGCAATTGCGAATTGCAACGATTGGCCGCCATGGTCGGTATGGATCATGTGCGCTACGATTACCTCTCACCCAACTGTCCGGTTGACATCTCACACCCGCGCTTTGGCATCGATCATAACCGCTGCGTACTCTGTACACGCTGTGTACGCGCCTGCGACGAGATCGAAGGCGTCCATACGTGGGATGTAGCAGGGCGTGGCACCGATTCGCGAGTTATCACCGATCTGAATCAGCCGTGGGGAACATCTACGACATGCACGAGTTGCGGCAAGTGCCAGTTGGCCTGCCCAACCGGGGCTATTTTCCCGCGTGGTGTCGCTGTTGGTGAACGTCCTCACGCCAGCGAACGAATCGCGTTGATAGTTGAAGCACGCAAGCAGCGCTGGTAACGCGCAAGGAGAGGCGCATGAGCCGAACACGTATTGCGACCATCTGGTTAGGCGGCTGTTCGGGCTGTCATATGTCATTGCTCGATCTCGATGAATGGCTGATTGAGCTAGCAGCACAGGCCGATCTTGTGTACAGTCCGATCGCCGATGTCAAACAATTTCCATCTCATGTTGATGTGACGTTGATCGAGGGAGCCATCGCCAATAACGAACACCTCGAACTGGCGCATATTGCCCGGCGTAACAGTAAGATTATCGTCTCTTTCGGTGATTGCGCTGTGAGCGGGAATGTTACTGCGCTGCGCAATCCGCTGGGTTCCCCAGAACAGCTTCTACAACAGGTCTACATCGAACATGGCGACCCACGCGGGACAATACCTCACGAGCCGGGTATTGTGCCGGTGCTCCTCGATAAGGTGATGCCGGTTCATCAGGTCATCCCTGTGGACTATTATCTGAGCGGCTGCCCACCATCGGCACCCCGGATTCGTGCCTTACTCGAGGCATTGCTCGCAGGCCGCAAACCGGAAGTTGATATTCGATTTGGATAGGTAAGACGTGATGATTGAGATGGAATATGTGAGCGCACCGTAATGTTTTGCGCGAACCATGACAGAAGGAGTGCGCGATGGGCCAACGGATTGTGATCGATCCGGTTACGCGGATCGAAGGGCATGCTAAGATCAGCATTTATCTCGATGACAACGGTAATGTTGCCGAGACGCGCTTTCACGTCACCGAGTTTCGCGGTTTTGAACGATTCTGCATTGGACGGCCCTTTTGGGAAATGCCCGGTATTACTGCTCGGATCTGCGGTATCTGCCCAGTCAGCCATTTACTTGCCTCAGCTCGTGCCGGTGATGCTTTACTGGCAGTTCAGATCCCTTCGGCTGCAGAGAAACTCCGCCGCCTGATGAATCTCGGTCAGATTATGCAATCGCATGCCCTCAGTTTCTTTCACCTGAGTGGGCCTGATCTCATGCTCGGCTTTGACAGCGATCCGGCACAGCGCAACATATTTGGCTTGATCGCTGCCGAGCCAGACGTTGCCCGGAATGGGATCCGCTTACGTCAATTTGGTCAAGAGGTAATTGAACTGCTTGGTGGACGTAAAATTCACCCGGCGTGGGCAGTACCGGGCGGAGTCCGTAGTGGTCTGACCGAGAGTAGTCGCGACCGAATTCGGTCTGCTGTACCTGAAATGCTGACAATTGCCCTCGATGCGATAGCACGCCTCAAACGGCTCACCGAGCAATACCAACGTGAAGTTACAACCTTCGGTGTCTTCCCCAGCTTATACCTCGGCATGGTCGGGCCTGGTGGCCGCTGGATGCATTATGGTGGTAAACTGCGAATTATTGACCATACCGGCAAAATGTTGATCGACGATCTCGATCCGATTGACTACCGCGACGTGATTGGAGAAGCGGTTGAGCCATGGAGCTATCTGAAGTTTCCCTACATTCGTGCATTCGGTTATCCACAGGGTATGTACCGAGTTGGGCCGCTCGCGCGGCTTAACGTATGTGCGTCAATAGGTACACCGCGAGCCGATGCTGAATTACATGAACTTCGCGAACAGGTCGGACCGGTGATCGAAGGGAGTTTCTACTACCATCATGCCCGGCTTATCGAGATCATCGCTGCCCTTGAACACATCGAAATGCTGATCGAAGATGATGATCTCCTTTCACCTAACCTTCGCGCCGACGCTGGGGTCAATCGTTACGAGGCGGTTGGAGTAAGCGAAGCACCTCGCGGTACGCTCTTCCATCACTATCGGGTTGATGAGAAGGGGTTAATTACTGACGTTAATCTCATTATTGCCACCGGTCAAAATAATCTGGCGATAAACCGCACAGTGGGTCAGATCGCCCAAAACTACATCTGCAACGGTCAGTTTGATGAAGGCATTCTCAACCGGATCGAAGCAGGTGTACGTGCGTATGATCCATGCTTAAGTTGTTCGACGCACGCTATCGGACAGATGGCGATGGAGGTTGAGTTATACGATGCGCACGGCACACTGGTAGGTCGCCTCAGTCGTTAAAAAAGGTGAAGACCTAGACCAAATCATTGTCTGCGGTATAATTGTCAACAAATAACGGTAATCTCGTGAAAGGGTTAGCTATGGGACACAGCAGCCGGCGCCGATGTCCTGCGATCGCACCGTATGGTCTCGTCATTGGCTACGGGAATCCGGTACGTGGCGACGACTATGCCGGACAGGCAGCCGCCGAACGGATCCGGCAATGGCGAGTCGCTGGGTTGCAGGTCGTGACCAAGACCCAACTCACGCCAGAATTAGCTCCTCTCATCGCTCGCTCACGGCGGGTAATCTTCCTCGATGCCGCCATTGATCGCACTCACGTCGAGGTACGTTGCATCGAACCAGCAAGGCAACTCACCTCTAGTCATCAGAGTGATCCCGCCGCATTGCTTGCGCTGGCTCGTCTGATCTACGGTCACGCACCACGAGCGATACTGGTAACGATTCCAGCTTATGACACTTCTTTGAGTCTAACGCTTAGTCCCGCTACAGAACGAGCCGTCGCGTATGCAGCTCGGGTGGCGCGAGCGTATTTGATACGACGTTACTGGCCATTGCGAACGCAAGCGGTGGGAGCATCGTAGCAATGCGACCGACGATCAAATCAGAGTAGTGGATTTGAGGGAACGGCGACACACTCGCTAGCTACTCGTGGAATAGTGGGTGACAGCCTATTCCATACCTGCTGTGGCGAGCGGCAGTGACTTACCGTGTGCCATCATTCCCTACGGATTGTGCCTACCTCAAGCGGGGGGAGAGCAACACCATCGGCATACCGACCAATCGTCGCGTGAGGAGATGCAGCCGTACGCCACGCTTGGGTGACGCACTGATAGTGGAGGTCGGGGGAGTGAGGCCCATGCTTGCTGTCTGTAGTCGGGACATAGTGCTGTGCGTGCGGTGGTGAATTACCGTGTTCCTAAGCTGTGCGACGGTGGCCTGTCGCATGTCAGACTCGCTGTAGCGGGCACAGGGACTTACCGCGTTCCAGACCCACGATGTGGCGTGCGGCAGATTGCTCGCTGCGCTCGCAATGACAGATGATACTGCGCTCACCCACTCCCTATTGTCGTTTCAAGGGCGCACCAGCGCCCGCGAAATCTTACCGTGCGGCAGATTGCTCGCTGCGCTCGCAATGACAGATGATACTGCGCTCACCCACTCCCTATT